>JAFGWN010000072.1 GCA_016937115.1 Balneolaceae bacterium
ATACTGGCTTCGACGGCTATTCCGGTTGTTTGGGAACCAGTGGTTATTGATGGCAAAATGTATGTAGATGGCGGTATCAGGAATACTACACCTTTGAAAGATGCGGTTCTAACGAATCCTGATCGCATCGTAGTTATCACCAATGGACCATTGCATGCTTTTAAAGAGAATACGAACCTGACTGATATTATTGATATTGCCGAACGTTCGTTAGACATTATGCTGGACGAAATATTCCGGGAAGATTTGAAGCGATGCATTCAAATAAATGAGCTGGTTCGCCAGGCAGAAGCCAAAGGAGTTACGCTTACATCAAAAAGCGGGCGTCCCTTGAAAAATTTTGAACTGTTGATTATTGCACCGCCTGAATCATTGGGAAGCGCACTTAATTTTGAACGGGACCGGCTCGATACACTTCTCCAGATGGGAGAAGAAGCAGCTGAGAAAGCGGTAATTGATGATAAGTTTTAAACCGCTAACAGATTTGTCATCCTGAACTTGATTCAATATTGTTTCAGGATTTAAATTCCTGTATACAGTAACGACGGTTAGGTAAAAGATAAGAAAGAACTCAAATAAGCCTTCCTTTGAGAGGGAGGAATTTTTTAGCGGTTACACCTCAGCGCATAATCCTATCCCGAGCCTATATTAAATTAGTGTATAAATATTAACCGTTTCCATTTGAACCGTTTCTTTTTTTAGCAAAAAACTGTTTTAAAATCCATTCGCAATCTTGTTCCAGCACACCCTGAATGACCTCAATTTTGTGATTCAATTTATTATTACCGGCAAGGTTAAATATCGATCCGCATGCACCCGATTTGGGATCAGCGGCGCCAAAGACAATGCGTTTAATTTTCGTCCATACTAAAGCTCCGGCGCACATAGGGCAAGGCTCCAGCGTTACATAAAGCGTGCAATCTTGCAGGTATTTGTTTTCAAGGGTAGCACTTGCCGCCGACATGGCAATCATCTCGGCGTGGGCAGTCGCGTCTTTCAGTAGTTCTGTTTGATTATATCCGCGCCCTATAATTTGATTGTCATACACAATTACAGCACCAATGGGAATTTCACCGGCGTCATTTGCCTGTTCAGCCAGTGCAAATGCTTTTCGCATAAAGTGCTGATGTTTTTGAAGGGGAGAAGGAGTCTTATTCATATTTTTGGTTTCAGCTTGCCATGATATATTAATAATGCCTATAATCTGTTGCCATAATTATAGCTAAAAATAAAAGAATGGACGACGTAAAGAAAAGTATTCTTGATTACCTGGAAAACACAATTCGCAATATCCCGGATTTTCCCAAGAAGGGAATTCAATTTAAAGATATCACCCCATTGTTGAATAATCCCGATGCGCTTAAACTTACATCCAATCTTCTTGCACGTCCATTTTTGCGAACAAAAGTTGACCATGTTATAGGCCTGGAATCCCGAGGGTTTCTGTTTGGGCCGGGTTTAGCAGAAGATCTTAACGCGGGGTTTATCCCGATTCGCAAACCTGGTAAACTACCGGCAAAAACCATCACGGCTACCTATGAACTCGAATACGGTGAAGACCAGCTTCAAATTCATGCCGATGCAATTAAAAAAGGCGATCAGGTGTTAATTCATGATGATTTGATTGCCACCGGAGGTTCGGCGGCCGCAGCAACTGAACTCGTGCAAACACTCGGCGGAAAAGTTGTTGGATATTCATTTATCATTGAGTTGACAGCATTAAAAGGACGCAATAAATTGCCCGGTAATATCAGAATTGATACATTACTTTCGTTATAGGCTCAAGCCGTTCTAAAACTAATTTTAATTACACATTTATGAGATCAGAAAATGGGGTGATACCTGCGGCGGGAATTCTTGCAGGAGCAATAATTATCGGGGTGATTATCTTCTCCTACACCTGGCACAGCAACTACCAGCTTGATCAAACTATTTCTGTCACGGGTTCAGCAACACAGACCTTTACCTCTGATATCGGTTATTTGCGAGCTCGTATTGAAGCAAGCGGATCTACAGCACAACAGGCGTACCAAAACCTGGAACAGCAAAAGCCGGCAGTTATTAACTTCTTTTCTGAAAACGGATTTCAGCGCAATGAAATCATTTTCAGCACATTTAATAGCTATTCGCGTGAAGACTACGACCAAAATGGACGGCCGACCGGTCGCGTTATTTCGTGGACCTATAGCCAACAGGTAGAGGTTAAGTCCAATGACGTGCAAAAAATAAAGGCGCTTTCACTGGAAATGGGATCACTCGTTCAGCAGGGGATTAACGTTCAGGTTGAGTCGCCCGAATATTATTATTCTGGCTTGGATTCATTGAAGATTAGCATCCAGTCGAGAGCCGCTGAAAATGCGATGGTGCGTGCACAGAAAATATCAGAAGCAACGGACCAGGAGCTTGGCAATATGACCAGCGCCCGGATGGGAGTTTTGCAGATAACACCGATCAATTCAAATCAGGTTTCGGGCATGGGTATTAACGACGCCAGCTCCATCGAAAAAGAGATCACAGGCGTGGTATCGGCAACCTTTCAAATTGAATGATTTACCATTTAATTTTTAGTTTTAAGTTTTTTCAGTTCCTCCTGTTCAACCTGCTCTTCGGTCAATTCTTCAAAATCGTATAGCGCCTGTTCCCATGAACCATAAACCGGATTGGGCAACACAAACCACTGCGTGCCAAACCGTTCGCGATGTTTATCTATAAGCGCCTGGCGTTCTTCATGTGTAATATCTTCGGCCGGGAGAAAGTCGTTTAAGTTATCCCCAAAGAGCATGAGAATGTTGTAGTTTTCAGCCACATGCATGCGCCGATTCACTTTGGCCGAAGTCCAGTCGGGACGCTCATTTTTTGTTAAAAGAACGTCTACATCTTCCCGAAGTGGAAACCCAAGCTCTTTTAAATTATCAAATGTTGCTTCTTCAACCTGTGCTTCACGGTTAGTGAGGTAAAAAACCGTAATTCCCTTATCAGCAGCAGCTTTCGTAAAAGCCAGGGCACCGGCAATGGCCTCGGCTTGCTCTTCGCGAACCCATTCGTTCCATTTTTCAGGCGTATAGGTTTCATTCTGCTTTATCAGCCGAGCCTGAAAAGGAGAGTTATCCAGAACCGTTTCATCTACATCAAGAATGACAGCCGGCGGTAACTCCTGGTAATTCGATCCTTCTTGTTCTAACGAGGCAGTTTCATTTTTGTTTAAAATAGGACCAAGATCATTGGCCGCTGATTGATAAACCATTGTTGTGAGTGCTTTGTACTCAGCCGCATTTTGCATCCAAAGGGTGGCACTGGTTGTAGGGTTTTGTAAAGGCTGGGTTGAAGAGCACGAAACAAAGATGATGCAGCAGAATAAAAGTATATACAGATGGTAACTACGAAAGAGTTGATGCTGTTTTTTCATAAAAATGATAGCTCTATTTTAATTTTGGTTCAGACCAAACAGTATATAAGTATAAATCATTATTTTCACCCTTATTAAAAATGATACCGAGCTGAAATTCTCTTATACTTAGGTCCATAAAATAAATTAGTGTACAATTTATGGATGACAAAAAAAATTCGCTTCAAGTTATTGGCCGAACCGAACTCGTGGATATCCCTTCCTGGGACCTTTACGAGTTAAATGCCAAGATTGATACCGGTGCATATACTTCAAGCCTGCATTGCCACCATATTGAACCTTTTGAAAAGAGTGATAGCCAAATGGTGCGATTTAACCTGCTTGACCCATCGCATGAAATTTATAACGATAAACTATTTGAGCTGCCCGTTTATAAAACCAAAAATGTGAAGAGTTCAAATGGCCAAACTGAGGAGCGAATAATTGTAAGGACAGACATTATTTTAGCCGGCCAAAAGCTAAGAGCAGAACTTTCGTTGACAGACCGCTCAGAAATGCGGTACCCGCTATTAATAGGCCGCAAACTTTTAAAGGGACGTTTTTTAGTAGACGTGCGGCATAAATCATTATGAAAATTTCGATTTAAAATACCCATTATGCACATAGTAATACTTTCCAGAAATTCCAGCCTCTATTCCACATCACGCTTGGTTGAAGCCGTCGAGGAAAGTGGCCATAAAGTAACCGTACTTGATCACTTAAAATGCGATATTGTAAGTGAAGAAGATAATCCCTGTATTTACTACCGGGGAACGAAAGTAACTGGGATAGACGCCGTAATTCCGCGCATTGGTTCATCCGTCACTTTTTACGGTTCGGCGGTGGTTCGGCAGTTCGAAATGATGAAAGTTTTTACAGCTGTTGAATCGCAGGCGCTGGTACGTTCGCGCGATAAACTCCGAAGCCTGCAAATACTGGCCCGTGCCGGTGTGGGAATGCCCAAAACCGTATTTACCAACTACTCGAATGAAGTGGGAAAAATTATTGACAGCGTGGGCGGCACACCACTGATTGTAAAACTGCTGGAGGGCACACAGGGGGTTGGCGTTGTGCTGGCTCCCACCCGTAAAGCCGCAGAATCAATCATTCAGGCGTTCCATAGTATGAAGGCGCGGGTAATTGTGCAAGAATTTATTCAAGAGGCCAGAGGCGAAGATATACGTGCTTTTGTAGTGAACGGAAAGGTGATTGGTGCTATGAAACGAACAGGAAAGGAGGGGGAATTCAGATCCAACATCCATCGGGGGGGGACCGGCGAATTGATCAAGCTGACAAAACAGGAACGAAGAGCCGCTCTCGTTGCAGCGCGATCAATGGGCCTTTCTATTGCCGGGGTTGATCTGTTGCAATCAGATCGCGGTCCACTGGTGCTTGAAGTAAACTCATCACCCGGGTTGCAGGGTATTGAAAAAGCAACAGGCAAAGATATTGCCGGGATTATCGTAAAGTATGTGACCGAAAGCGTTCAAAAGGAAAACTCTAAAAAAACAGTACGAAGGAAAATTAAAAGCGATGCCTGAATTTATCTCAATTAATGGTCAGGATATAGGCTTAGGGGAACAAAAAGAGATACTCTTAAATATAGCGCGGCTACCGACCTATACACCAATTGATCTATCCGTAAACGTTTTTCGTGGTAAAGAAGACGGGCCTGTTCTTCTGTTAACGGGCGGTCTGCACGGTGATGAAATCAACGGTGTTGAAATTATCCGCCGGATGATTTTTAAAGATCTAATACAACCGGATAAAGGAACTGTTATTGCCATTCCACTGGTAAATATATATGGGTTTATCCAAAAACAGCGCGATTTACCCGACGGCAAAGACATCAACCGAAGCTTTCCGGGTAGTAAAAACGGCTCGTTGGCACGACTGGTAGCTCATACCTTGATGGAAAAGATTTTTCCCTATATAGATTACGGCATTGATTTCCATACCGGCGGTGATGCGCGGGCCAACTATCCCCAGATACGAAGCCAGCTAAAGAAAGAGGAAAACCGGAAGCTGGCCGAAGCTTTTGCAGCACCGATTACCGTGAATTCATCACTTATTGATAAATCATTCCGAAAGGCGGCCCAAAATAACGGCAAACAAATCCTTGTATTTGAAACGGGAGAGGCCCATCGGTTTGATTCTTTTGGAATACAGGAAGGTATCAACGGAACACTTCGTCTGATGAAATACCTTAACATGCGCAACGATGCCCCCAACCCCAATGAACCAGAGGTGTATCAGAAATCAACGTGGGTGCGGGCACGGTATGCCGGTCTGTTTCAACAGAAGATAAAACTCGGCGATCATGTTAAAAAACGTCAGGTATTAGGACATATAAGCGATCCGTTTGGCCACGAATGGTTTAAGGTTGTTAGCCCCCAGACAGGGCGAATTATTGGTTTAAACTATGCTCCGGTTGTACATAAAGGAGACGCACTACTTCATATTGCATACAACAAATAATATAATTACATGCAAAACGATTTAATATTTCATATCGTAGAAAAGAAGGCTTGGAAGAACATAGAAAACAGAGGAGAATATAGCCCTGAATCTATTGAGTTAGAAGGGTTTATCCACTGCTCTACAGGCCACCAGATTAATGATACAGCTAACAGAATATTTAAGGATAAACGGCATTTACTTTTACTGATTATAGATACCAATAGAGTAGAGGCGCCGATTAAATATGAAAAAGTTCCTGAGCAGGGCGAAAAATTCCCCCATATTTACGGCCCGCTAAATACCAACGCTATACTGGATAGAATTTCATTGAACCCTGATAAAAATGGTCAGTTTCATCTTGAATTCACGTCGGATTGATGGACATACTTAGCCGGGCCATAGAACATATTTCTGAAACAGCTCGTGTGCCGTCGTTTAGCAGTTATGAAGAGCGGTTGCACCCGCATATTCATGGGATTTTTAGTGATATTTCCCGCTGTTCACTTATCGATGTGCCCGGCAATAATCTGGTTTATCATATCAGAGGAAAAGGGAATAAGACAGTTGGCCTAACCGCTCACCTGGATAAAATAAACCATTACGGACAAGAGTATCCCAACAGATTACCGGTAAAAATTGCACCGCAGCATATTGAAGGCGCCATGGACAACTCGCTGGGTGTTGGGGTGCTTCTCACCATGGCCGAGCTTACAGAGCATATTAAAATGCCGAACCTGCTGTTTTTATTTTCGGAAATGGAAGAGAGTAAAGGATTAAAAGAGCACCCTAAGCTACTAAAAAATGGTGGTGAAGGCTATAAGTCTGGAATGGGCGCAAAACGCATCGCCCGGAAATGTATTGAGCTTAACTGCGTGCCCGACGAAGTGATTACCGTAGATACAACGCCGTTATTTAAAGGAGATCCCGGTATTGCACTCTACTCTAAGCACTGGGAAATCAATAACTTAGAGCCGAGTAAAAATCTGACAGATCAAACTGAGATCATTGAAAAACGATTTAAAACTATTAATGAAAATATAAAACTCGATAACAATACCAACGACTATCTCCATTACGGGAAAGAGTTTAATGAATCCGGAGCATTTGTTGTTCCATCTGTTGCGCTTGAGCCGGCCATTTACCCGTATCATCAAAAAGGAGAATGTATATTTATTTCGGATCTTAAAAAGGTGCTGAATATATTAAAGGTATATCTTTCTGATATGGTATAATTAATAATGGAGTTTTATGAAAAAGATCTGCTATAGTTTTCTTATCCTCATTTTTTCGACAACGTTGACATCAGCTCAGAGTATCGATACGCTTAGCCCGGGCCAATATTTTGACTTCTGGATTGGTAAGTGGGACCTCACATACCAGCAAAGTGATGGTACAACAGCCAAAGCCCAAAATAATATTAACAGAATTCTGTCGGGTACAACCATCCAGGAAAATTTTGAAGTACTTACAGGAGCCAATAAAGGGTATACCGGTAAAAGCTGGTCGGTCTATAATCCCACAACGAAAGAATGGAAACAGACCTGGGTTGATAGTGAAGGCGCGTATTTAACTTTTGACGGTAAGATTGATGGAAACAAACGCATATTTTTCCGGACTGTAACCAACCCCGAAGGAAAAAGTATTTATCAGCGAATGGTTTTTTATGAAATTACTGAAAACAGCTTTTCCTGGGATTGGGAACAGTCGAACGATGCCGGAAAAAATTGGACGTTACTCTGGCGGATTAATTACAAGCGAAAAAGTGAGTAATCGTCCAAAAAATTTCGAAAAATCCTATCTCATCATAAAAACTTCATTTTTTGCTCATTTTGCCAGGGTTTACCATGTGGTTTGATCCGATCGCCGCTTAGAAGGAAAATTTAATTTTAATCGCTGTTTAAGAGCTTTAAAAGCATATTTTAGAGACTAATAGTCTTTTTGGAGGGGTTTCATGATATATCATAAGAGAGAAGTGGCTGTTATTAAAATTTAGCTGTCACATTATTTTAAAAGGATAATGGAAGCAGTCATAAATGGAAAGAACTGCCGATAAGAAACTATCGATAAAAGAGGTTAAGTCTCACAATCTGTTTTTAATTAGTTGTCAGTTAATCATAAAAGCAATTGACCATTCGATAAGTAGCTTACAGCATGAATATTGTCAATAATACCATAGTTATGTCGTATAATATATATTATGTAAAATAGAATTATTCCATATACAACACCAATTATGAATCTTCCCTTCCCTACATCTTAATTCAGTATTGAGAGACAACCGCCTTTAAATTTGGAGAAAACCAAAATGATTTTTGTACCTATTTCCCCGATTGTTTTTAGGCAAGAAGTAGTGACTTAAAATTCTTGAATATTTTATCTTTGATAACCAATTCATCTTCATGATAGAATTTCAGAAATCAGATGGATTGTATTTAAAATATTCAAAGGAGTTGGGAATGATATTTAAGATTTTCCTCTTGTTTGTCTCTCAATATCTTAATTCAGACTTGAAAGTGTCTCTCTGATAGCTTGAAAATCTGGAAGATTGCCGGCGTCCTCTAATATTTCTTGGTATACAACTTCCCCTTCCTTATCGATCACAAAAGCGGCACGCTTCGAAACACCCTGCATACCAAAGTAGTCTTTATAAAGAGCTCCGTACTTTTTAGACACTTCCTTATTAAAATCGCTTAGAAGTGTAAAATTCAGATTTTCAGCTTTCTTAAACTCCTTTAATGTAAAAAAGCTATCAACACTAATGCCAATTAACCGCGCATCAAGCGAATTATACATTTTCATATTGTCCCGCATGATGCACATTTCGTGTGTACAGGTTGAAGTAAATGCCAATGGGAAAAAAAGCAGCACCACATTATTATCACCAATAATAGTGGATAACGTTATTTTTTCGCCTTCTGTATTTTGGAGTGTAAAATCGGGTGCTTTTTCGCCAGCTTTAATTTTCATAAGTATTAATTTTAAAATCTATTTTGAATCAATGTAATGACGTTGTACAACGATATAACCGCTAAAGCTTGTGATAATGCTGCCGGCAAGGAAAAGCTCCCAAAGCAATTTTTGGCCAGGTATTGCCAGATATAGTATAAATGTAATACCAAATAGAATAGCACCTGCCGCCAATATCCTGTAAATATCATCCCGATAGCTGTAAATACCGTACATTAATATTGCTACAATTATTGCTCCGGCCTGGTAAATATTTATCAGCCAATCTTTTAAGATAACCGTATTGTATACCAACAGATATGATAAAATAATCAAGAAAGGAAGTATACCGTAAAAAATCGGGAACTGTGAAAACTCGGGTTTAGATTCTCTTATAAACAATAAAAGCGAACTTAGAATCAATGCGAGGCAGTAAATATGTCCCCATTCAATAACCTGGCTCGTTATAAAGTCGAGAGTCCCTCCCGTTGTTACCACACTTACCAGAATACCAATTTCGACAGCTACAAAAATTGCAGCAGCCCAGAACAAGCCCAGAAATTTTAATCTTTGCGTTTCTTGATGAAGATAAAAAGCAGTTCCCGTTGCAAATAAACCCGCCAGAATCAATACGAATGCTCCCCAAACCATCGTTAGCTGTCTTCTGATTGATGATTTTGATTAGCACGCTTTTGTTCGATCTGTCTTCTATTCTGCTTTTCATTGTTGTAGAGCATCACGAGATCGGCTATTTTTTTTAACTGCGCTCTATCAAAACGTATCATCTGTTGAATAAAATCAAACAATAATAATTGTTGATTATTGTTGTAAATAACTGTTTCCCAGTCAATTAAAGGAATATTTTTAATTGTGTTAATTACCCCTGCCCGATGCTTTGAAAGCTTGCTTAGCAGTTTCTGAATGTCCTTCATCTTTTCTTCATCAGGCTCAAAAGAATTTTCAAAATCCTCAAAATTATCAATGTGGGTAGGACGCTGGTCGTTTACAGCGCTTTCCAAAATGGGACGATAATACGAGAGCTGGGCGTGGTCAATCAGAAGGAGCATTTCGACGATGGAACGCCCGTCTGGTGGGTCCTCATCATACGGGACCTCATCAATTACATATTTAAGTGCTTCGGCCTCATCCTGCAGGTACGAAGCATCCTCAATGAGCCGGTCCAGCTGTTCTTGCGAAATTTCTCTATCGGCCATGATATTAAGCTACCGTGCCCATTTAGAATCAGCTTCTACTGTGTCGTTTTCTTTTTGGCGTTCGAGTAGTTCTACCAGGGACAGGCCCGAGTTAAATTCCCGGTCGCGGTCGCGAACAGAGTGGATATTGTTTTCTTCTTGAAAATCCCAGAATTGTCCAAATTGACGGTTTTTGTAGGTTCGCAGAAAATCCAGGCGCTCCTGAAGGTCTTCTTTGGGAACCAGCAGGCGTTCTTTATCATAGACTGCCTCTTCCCTGGACTCAAATACGATATCGTAATCCTTACTCATCACAATAGCTTCTTCCGGGCAAACCTCTTCGCAATACCCGCAATAAATGCAGCGCAGCATATTGATTTCAAAGAAATCGGGATAGCGTTCTTTGGGATCATCCGCATCTTCATTTGCCTGCATACTAATAGCCAGCGGCGGACAAGCTCGTGCACAAAGACCACAGGCAACGCAGCGCTCTTTGCCGTTATCTTCAACCAAAACAGGACGCCCGCGAAAAATCGCCGGGGGATCCCACTTTTCTTCCGGGTAACTCATGGTTACTGTAGGTTGAAAAATCTGCTTGAAAGAATACCAAAGCGCCTTAAAAATTTCAGGCAGGTATATATTTTCTAAAAAAGAAAAAGAGCGTTCGCGATCGTAATCTTTATTGAGCGCGTTTGCTCTGGGTTTTTCTAAGTTTGTGGGCTGAGCCATAGATGTTTTCTTAAAAATGGTTTACCTGTTAGTCGGCGTAAAAATAACTTATTCAACGTTACTCGTCAAAAGAAAATCATTATTTTTGACGAAATGTCATCGTAATGGGAACACCTGTAAATTTATATTCTTCACGAATCTTCTTCTCTAAAAAACGACGATAGTTTGGCGGAAGCTCTTCGGGCATATTCATGAAAAACTTAAATACCGGTGGATTCGCCTTCACCTGGGTCGCATACTTTATTTTTAAAGCACGTCCCCTTTTCATCGGCAGCGGGCGTTCCTTCATCACAGCCTGCAAAAAATCATTAAACTCGGATGTACTAATCTCTTTTTGGCGTTCCTTTATGATTGCGGTGGCGACATCAATTACGCGATGAATCCGCTTTCTATTCAGTGCTGATACTGATACAATCGGAATCCACCGCATGGCTGGAATGCGATCATAGACGTACTCTTCAAACTCTTTAAACAGATTGGTCTCTTTATCAGGCACTAAATCCCATTTATTCAACACTAACACGATGCCCTTATTATACTTAACAGCATCCTGCAAAATACGCTTGTCTTGTTGCTCAAATCCCTGCATAGCATCGATCATCAATACGGCGACATCACATTCACGGAGTGCCCGGTCTGTTCGCACGGTGCTGTAAAATTCCACGTTCTCCTTTACGTTCTTCTTTTTGCGGAGCCCCGCCGTATCAATGAGAATATACTCCTGATCATTATAAAGCAGTTTGCTATTCAGCGAATCACGCGTCGTACCTGGTATATCCGTCACTATACAGCGCTCATCTTCAAGCAAAGCATTTACAAAACTGCTTTTTCCTACATTTGGGCGACCGATAATCGCCAGCTTAGGGACATTGGGATGAGAAGCTTCTTCGGGCTCCGGTAGCAGCTCGGTTATTCGGTCGAGCAGATTGCCGGTGCCCGTGCCGCTTATGGCCGAAACAGGAAAGAGCTCTTCAAAGCCAAGCGCGTAAAACTCGGTGGCATTGAGCTTCCGTTCTTCATTATCACTTTTATTTGCAACCAAAAGTACCGGCTTGTCCTGTTGACGCAATAAATTTGCCACGGCGTTATCGAGACTGGTTATTCCGGCCTCTACATCAACCACAAAAAGAATTAAATCGGACTCATCAATAGCAATGTGAACTTGTTCGCGCACCCCCGAAACCATCACGCCCGACTCATCCGGTAGGTAACCGCCGGTATCAATTACAGTAAAGTCGTGGCCGTTCCAGAACGATTCTCCGTAATGCCGGTCGCGCGTCACCCCGTACTGGTCATCAACGATGGCCTTTCTGCTGCCGATAAGGCGATTGAAAATTGTGGATTTACCCACGTTGGGGCGTCCTACGATGGATACAACGGGAAGCATGTTGTTAATTTTCTTGTTACATTAATAATGATTTTAAAGACGCTAAAAATAACGAATTATCTCTTTAAAGAAGAACATTTCTTACTATGCTGGAAACCTTTTATAACACCTTCGGTTTTTTTGGAGCCATACTTGTTGCATTTCTGAGTTTTGCCATTTTTATTTTTTGGGTTGCCGGCATAGCGGGTATCGTTTACTTACCCGAGTCCAAAGACAAAAATAAAAAACTGCTATTCTGTGTTATTTTTCCCCCCTACCCTTTTTTCTGGATTTTTTACGATATCAACCGAGAGCGTAAAATGATGACTGAAAACGACTGATTATGTCGGAATTCAGCTCTCCCCCTTTCTCCCGTCAACGCCAGCGAAATATTTTCACCGGCGGATTTCGGGGTACCAAACCGTCTGTTCCTACATCGTTTGATGCGCTCGAAGCAGAAGCCAAAGCGGTGATGTCGCAAGAAGCATTTGCCTATGTAGCCGGTGGTGCAGGCACAGGCTCAACTATTGATGCCAACAGAAAAATATTTAATCAATACAAGATTCACCCCCGCATGCTTCGGAATGTATCTCAAATTGATACATCCGTGCAATTGTTCGACACTTTGCTCCCGGCACCATTTATGCTTGCACCCATCGGCGTTTTAGAAATGGCGCATCCCCAGGCCGATTTGGCTGTAGCCCAGGCAGCGGCTGCGGAACAAATTCCGTTTATCTTTTCAAGCCAGGCTTCGGTTGATATGGAAACCTGCGCGCAAACGATGGGAGCAGCTCCGCCCTGGTTTCAGCTTTATTGGAGTAAAAATAATGAGTTGGTCAAAAATTTTGTGAAAAGAGCCGAGCAGTGCGGATGTCAGGCCATCGTCTTAACGCTTGATACCACCATGCTCGGCTGGCGGCCCCAGGACCTGGATTTAGCCTATCTGCCCTTTTTGCATGCCAAAGGAATTGCCCAGTATACCTCTGATCCGGTATTCCGAAAAATGGTTGAAGAGGGTGAGGAGCCCAACGATGATCAAAAAATCACGCTTCAAGCCATACGCAACCTTGTTAAAATGAGTCGGGATTATCCGGGCTCATTCTGGACAAATTTTAGCACGAAACGCCCGCTTAAAGCAGTTAAAACTTTCATCGACACCTATTCCCGCCCTTCGCTTACATGGGATGAGCTCTCATATTTACGCGACCTCACCCCTCTCCCCATTCTCTTAAAAGGCATTCTTGATCCCGAAGATGCCCAAAAAGCGGTTAATCAGGGTATGGACGGCATTATCGTTTCCAATCACGGCGGACGGCAGGTTGACGGCGCCGTATCTGCATTGGAAATGCTCCCAAAAATTGCAGATAAAGTCGGCTCGGAAACAACGGTTCTGTTTGACAGCGGCATCCGTTCTGGATCCGATATCCTCAAAGCCCTTGCCCTTGGAGCTGATTCCGTTTTAATTGGTCGCCCGTATGTATATGGACTGGCGTTGAACGGTTTGGACGGCGTGCGGAAGGTTATTCAGAATTTCAGAGCCGATTTTGAGCTTAATATGGGATTAAGCGGATGCAAAAACATACAGGAAATAACAGCAAATAATATTCTTGGCGATAACATCTCTTCATGAGCTGGTACAATAAAGATAGCACATGCTTTTTTGCTAAAAATTCAGTTTTTTCATTGTGTGATTTTATAACGTGATTCACTTCAAGCTCTTTATCTAAATTTATGCTTAATGAACCATCTTTCGTACCCCGCGATACCGGCTGGATAGAAGTTGTATGCGGCGGTATGTTCAGCGGAAAAACGGAGGAACTTATACGCAGAGCAAAGCGCGCACATATTGCCGGACAAGAAATCGTAATTGTAAAACCGGCTATTGATAAGCGATATAGCGAGGATGAAATTGTTTCGCATAACGAAAATGCACTGCCCAGCATCATAGTTGACACGGCCGATCAGATTGTACTTTTAACCGGCAACTCACAGGTGGTATGTATTGATGAAGCACAGTTTTTTGACAATCGGCTTATTGAAGTAGCTAATACGCTAGCCAATGATGGTAAACGAGTGATTATCGCAGGACTTGATATGGACTTCGAAGGCCAGCCTTTTGAACCGATGCCGCAGCTTTTGGCAATTGCAGAATACATTACCAAACTCCATGCCATCTGTTCTGAAAGCGGTCAATTAGCCAATTACTCGCAGCGTGTAGTCAAAAATACTGATCGCGTTCTTGTCGGCGAAAGTGAGGCGTATGAGCCGAGAGCCAGAGACTGCTTCCGCCCTCCTGTTGACCATCGGCGGGGAAAAACACGTGGATCGTACAACAAAAAAAAGAATATTACTAACCAAGAAAAAGAGACTTCATGACGGATATTTTTCGGGGTATCATTGGGATGGGAGCCATCATTCTGCTGGCCTATATCTTCAGTAATGATAAAAAGAATATAAATTGGCGGATGGTCTTCACCGGGTTTGGCATCCAGCTTATTCTTGCCATTTTTATTTTAAAAGGGCGCAATATGGCCGAGATTTGGGGACCGCTGGGATGGCCGAAAGCATTCTTCAGCTGGATATCTTCCTTTTTTGTTATTGTGCTCGATTTCACAACCGAAGGCGCCCAATTTATTTTTGGCGATTTAGCTAAAAGTCCGGGCCTGGAAGGAAGTATGGGCAGTTTTTTCGCTTTTCAAGTACTGCCAACAATTATTTTCTTCGCTTCAGTTACTGCTATCCTGTATCACTACGGCATTCTGCAGCGTGTCGTTAAATGGATGGCTAAAGGCATGCAAAAGCTTTTGGGAACATCAGGAGCCGAATCACTATCGGTTATTTCAAATATCTTTGTCGGCCAGACAGAAGCCCCCCTTGTTATTAAACCCTATATCGCAAAAATGACGCGCTCCGAACTATTAGCCGTGATGACAGGCGGCATGGCAACGATCGCCGGAGGTGTGATGGCAGCCTATGTACAAATGCTCGGCAATTCATATGCCCAGGCACAAGGCGTTTCCCTTGATGTGGGCCGCCTTCTTTTTGCTGAGCAACTCCTCGGCGCCAGTCTTATGGCTGCTCCTGCCGCCCTGGTAATCGCCAAAATCCTCTACCCCGAATCGGATGAACCGGTTACCAAAGGCGAAGTTAAAATGAGCATTGAGCAAACAGATGCCAACGGCATTGATGCAGCAGCCAGCGGAGCAGCTACAGGACTAAAACTTGCCGCAAATGTAGGGGCTATGCTATTGGCCTTCATAGCTTTACTGGCAATGGGAAATTATTTTTTGGAGACGATTGGCGGTTATACAGGTCTCAATAGTTTGGTTCCAAACGGCTCATTGCGAATTGAAACGATTTTGGGATGGATTCTTGCTCCTATTGCTTATATTGTGGGCGTTCCCTGGGCTGATGCGGTTAACATGGGGTCATTATTGGGTACAAAGGTAGTTTTAAATGAGTTTGTGGCTTATATGCAGCTATCGGAACTGGTAGCTAATGGATCACTTTCTCCCAAGACCATTACTATGGCAACATTCGCCCTGTGCGGGTTTGCTAATTTTTCATCCATTGCAATTCAAATTGGAGGTATTGGGGGGTTGGCCCCAAGCAGAAAATCAGAGTTGGCTGAATTTGGAATAAAAGCGGTATTCGCCGGCAGCCTGGCAAATTTGATGACAGCTACAATTGCCGGAATGTTGGTTTAAACAAAACGAGAGATCGAAAATGGGACGTGTTCAATGTATTATAGGCGTTTTTGCATCTTTTCTGGTACTCTGCCAGTGTACCGACATCCGTACGGGTGATACAAAAAATGTCCAATTAGCGCGTGTGGGTTCTAATTATTTAACGCTTGATGATGCAAGAGAGGAGATTCCCTCCTTTTTGCTGAAGCAAGATAGTTTGCAAAGCCTGCGGAACTATCGTGAAAATTGGATTCGTGAACAGCTGCTTCTTGCAGAAGCACGGAGCTTGAAGCTTGAACAGCAAGAAACCGTTAAAAAGCGCCTGGCTAATGCCCGGGAAGAAGTTCTCAAGAGCGCCTTAAAAGAGCTTATTATCACACAAACTTCAAAAAATGTGCTGATATCAGATCATGAAATACAGAATTATTACGAACAGCATAAAGAACAACTTCAGCTGCCCGAGCGATATGTGCGTTTCAGGCACCTTGAAACACCGGAATTAAGTATAGCACGAACCGCACGAGAAGAACTTAGAGCTGGTACCCCGTGGCCCCAGGTAGCACGTAATTATAGTTTAGCACCGAAAGCAAAGATTAACAATGCCGAAAAATATTGGCCTGTTTCATCGGCGCTTAACGAATTACCGTCTATTCAACGATATATTGCAACGCTTGATTCCGGCGCTATTTCGCCTATACAGCGGGAAAATGGAATATATCATTTTATCCAACTTATAGGTGCCCGTGCAGAAGGCGACTATTCCGATCCCGAATGGATTAAAAGCGAGCTTAAAGATTGGCTTTTAATTGAGAAACAGCGTAAACATTATAATTCCTACGTTAAAAATCTTTATCTTAACGCAAAAGAAGATAATGAATTAGACGTTTTCAACGTTCTATCAACAGACACTTTAAATATCGATAAAAATCGAAACCAAACAACGGAATGAACAATTTTTACTCCCTTCTATTTGCATTTATTCTCCTATTTTCATTTAACACCTCGCTCAAAGCTCAAACCCAAAACGCTTCATCCTTAGATCAAATTGTAGCAGTGGTTAATGATCATATCATTTTAAAATCTGAAGTGGATCAGCGTGTACGTGAGTATCTTTACCAACTGCAACAGCAGCAACAGCAAAGCCAGCCCCCTGCTTTCAGTAAAGACATATGGTATACTGTTTTGCAGGATGTTGTGCAAAACTACGTACTGCTTGATCAGGCAAAAGTCGATTCCATTGAAGTAAGTGATGATCAGGTTGACCAGGTCATTGACCAGCGCATCCAGCAAACGATACAACAGGTTGGCGGCGAAGAGGCCCTGGAGCGGCGCATGGGTAAAAGTATCCTGCAAATTCGGGCTGACCTTCGCGAACAGTACCGGGAAGACTTAATTGTGCAACAATATCGCCAGCAAAAAAGCAGGTCTATCACTATTACCCGTCCCGAGGTTGAAGAATTTTTTAATAATATCCCGGCCGACTCCCTTCCCACCATTCCCGAACAAGTGGCCATTTCGCAAATTGTTGCTGTACCCGAAGTAAACCAATCAGCTCGTGAAGAAGCACGTAATTTAGCTGAACAGCTGCGGGATTCTTTGATCAACCATGGCAAGACTATTGAGGAACTTGCAAAGAGACATAGCGATGGTCCCTCCGGACCTGATGGGGGTAAATTGCCCATGGTTCCACTCGGTGATTTAGTTCCGGAATATTCGGCAGCAGCATCGGCACTGCAACCCGGCGAAATATCAAAAGTGGTTGAAACCACCTTTGGATTTCACGTTATTCGGCTTAATAAAAGGCAAGGTGATAAGATTGACACCAATCACATCCTGATTTCTGTTGACCAGGAAAATTATGACGACCAATCTGCCATAGAGAAGCTCAAAGAATTAAGAGACAGCGTGTTAACAAATGAAGATGTAACCTTTAGTGAGCTGGCCCGCAAAGTATCGGAGGATCCTAATACGGCACCTCAGGGTGGCCGCATATTGAATCCCCAAACCGGTGAGCGGTTGCTTGCCATTGAACAGCTCGATCCTGCTCTTTATCGTATCGTACTGCTTTTAGAAAAAGAAGGAGAAATTTCCGAACCGAAACCGTTTAATATTGGTGAGCAAGGTAATACCAAGCGGGCATTTCGTATTGTACGATTAGATGAGCATATACCTGAACACCGGGCTAATCTGGAAGATGACTACCAGCGCATTAAGAACTTTGCTCTTCGGGAAAAACAGTATCGAATAATTCAAGACTGGATTGATGAGCTCAAGAAGGAAGTTTATATAGAATACAAAATTCCGATGCCGGACCGGTATCTGAGCTCCCATAACTAACCACTGGAAAA
>JAFGWN010000073.1 GCA_016937115.1 Balneolaceae bacterium
ACCGGCAACTGTTCGGCCAAGCCACCACGCAAACCCTCCGGGAATAGCAGTATCAGTATTAATCGGCATCTTTTTAATCTTTGAGTGTGCAAGGATGGGAGGCACTCGTTTATCTGCTGGTACAATAACAAAACCTTCATCTTTATAATTTATAAGATATAAGGCCGCTTTTTGCTTTTTATCTTTCAAAGTTAAAACATGCTCAACCGTTTTTTTTTCTGCCGCACTGCTTATTTTTTTCCCTTTTACTAAACGATTTATTTGTCCATTATATTTGTTAGCGAACTGCTCAGCCGTATAAATAGCTATTTTTTTCGATACGAAATTTTCTTCTGCTGAAGGTATATTTATCTTATCCTCATTGGTAGATTCCGGTGTAGAACTGCTAACATTATTTTGATCACACCCCGTAATACCAGCAAATAAAAAAATTAAAAAAGAAATTAAGCCAACATAGCATTTATTTAGATAGGCAGGTTTGGTTTGGTTTGGTTTGGTTTCATTTTTGTTCCCCTTTGTTTGATGATAAATTAAATTTAAGCAGCTTCTCTTGTAGATGACTTAAAACCAACTGCTTTTAACTTTAACAAATATTAACAAAAAGGCAAAAAGTTATATTTGTGTATTTCTGAAGTGATGGAATACAGTTGAAAAAACTCAAACTTAACCGTTGAAGAAACAGAGTTTCGCAGAGAAGAGTTATATCAATTTTCTATATTCTCTGTGATTCCTCTGCGTTACTCTGCGGTTTACCTATGAAGCTTCTTTGCTTCTTGAACGACACGCTCTGAGGTAATCCCAAGGTGCTCATAAATTTCTTCATACGGAGCGGAAGCACCGAAGCGGTTCAGTCCAATGGCAATACCTTTGTTTCCAATCCATCGCTCCCACCCGAATGGTGCCGCTGCTTCAATCGAAATACGGGCCGTTACAGCAGAAGGAAGAACCTCTTCCTGATATGATTTGTCCTGCTGTGCAAAAAGCTCCCAGGAAGGCATGCTCACCACGCGTCCATCAATATCCTCGTTTTTAAGTTCCTTCTGAGCTTCTAAAGCAATATGCACTTCTGAACCCGTTGCAAGAAGGATTGTATCGGGTGTTTCTTTTTCTGAGTCCGATATTATATAGGCCCCCTTCATTGTCAATGAAGCCGCGTTATTTGCGTCACGTTTAACGGTTGGCAGCGACTGGCGGGTCAACACAAGCAGCGCAGGTCCGTCGGTATACTCAAGTGCCGCTTTCCATGCCCAGGCCGTCTCATTGGCATCAGCTGGCCGCAGTACCAGTGCATGGGGCATAGCACGAAGTGATGCCAGGTGCTCTATGGGTTGATGGGTGGGCCCGTCTTCTCCCAATCCGATACTATCGTGTGTAAAAACGTAAATAGAGGGGATATTTGAGAGAGCTGCAATACGAATTGCCGGACGGCAATAATCAGAAAAGATAAGGAATGTTCCCCCGTATGGTATCACACCTTTATGCAACGCCATACCATTAAGCGCAGCACCCATTGCATGTTCTCTAACACCAAAGTGGATGTTGGTTCCGGCATAATTATCAGCATTGAAAATACCCGCATCATCAATCCAGGTTTTATTGCTCCCTGTTAAATCGGCCGACCCGCCGATTAGTGAAGGAACATGCGGGGCGATTTTATTTAATACCTTACCGGATGCAGCGCGGGTTGCCATACCTTTCTCATCCGCTTCGAAATGCAAAAGATGCTCTTCTATGTCGGCAGGAAGTTTCCGTGAAATCTGAGAGTGGAAAGCTTCACTTGTTTCCGGCTCATAGTTTTTAAATTCTTCCATTTTCTGCCGCCAATCGCTATGCCATTTTTCACCGCGATCGAGCGCTTTTCGAAAATACTGGAGTACATCATCAGGAATAAAGAATTTTTCATCCGATTCCCAGCCAAGATTTTCTTTAGTAAGCCTTACTTCTTCTTCGCCCAGCGGCGCCCCATGTGATGCAGCGCTATCCTGCTTGTTGGGACTGCCAAAACCGATATGCGTTTTACAAATGACAAGCGATGGTTTATTGCCAACTTGTTGCGCTTCTTTGATTGCATTTTCAACAGCTTTCCTGTCATGCCCGTCAATTTCTGTTACATGCCAACCATAACTCTGAAACCGGCTAAATACATCTTCGGTAAAAGCCAGGTCGGTACTCCCGTCAATTGAAATTCTATTCGAATCATACAGATAAATTATTTTGCCGAGCTTCATGTGGCCGGCCATCGAGGCCGCTTCATGTGAAATTCCCTCCATCAGATCGCCGTCACTTACAATTCCGTAAGTATAATGATCGGTTAGTTTAAACTTGCCGTTGTTAAATTTGGCAGCCAGGTGTGCTTCGGCCATTGCCATACCAACGCCGGTTGCGAATCCCTGTCCCAGCGGCCCTGTTGTTGTTTCTACTCCGGGCGTATGGCCGTATTCTGGGTGACCGGGCGTTTTACTGCCCCATTGGCGAAAATTCTTGAGCTGATCGAGTGACAGATCATATCCTGTTAAATGCAAAAGGCTATACAGCAACATAGAGCCATGGCCCGCAGAAAGGATAAAACGATCCCGATCATACCATTCGGGATGTGTGGGATTGTGCTTTAAAAATTTATCCCATAAAACAAAAGCCGCATCGGCCATTCCCATGGGCATACCCGGGTGACCTGATTCGGCTGCTTGTACAGCATCAATTGAAAGGGTTCGTATGGTATTTACACAGCGTTCTTCAAGCGTTGAGTTTGGCATCTGCGAAAGTGGTATCGGTATGGCTAAAATTATTGCTAACTAATTCAATGACGAAAGGAAAATAGGTAAACAGAAACTTACTTGAAACTAAAACCCAATGAAAATAACAAACAATAAAAAAAGCCCTCCGGTTGGAGAGCTTTTCAAAAATATTCACTCTATATTTTAGTTGGTTTGGTTCTCACATTTGAGAACGTATTCCATTTGGTGCTGCGCCGATTGCCGAAATTGACCGTAAGCTGCATTTGAAAAGTTACTGCAGGCATTACTGTAATTTCCTTTCCCTTTATAGGCGGTAGCAATCTCAAAATAGATTTTCGCTTTGGAAGTACGTCCGCCATTTTCAAGTTCAATTGCTTTTTGTCCATAGTTCAGTGCTTGATCCCAATTACCGCGACTGTTGTATGCTTTAGCCAACCAGTAGTTAGCATCAGCAGACTCGGGCGCATATTCTAACGCTTTTTCCAGCGCGGTAATTGCATTAGTATAATCTTTGCTATTTACAAGGTTACCGCCACGAGCTACCAATTCAGTACTTGCTTTTTCTTTGGCCATTCGAGCAATCTTTTGATTGTTACTTTTTTCTGCAACTGCTGCGGCCTTCTCAAGCATGCTAATCATAGAATCAAATGAATCCGTTTTCTTCAGAATAAGTGCTTTCTGATAGTACGCTGTAGCATAATTGGGATTACTTTCAATAACTTGGTTAATGGTAGACAATGCAGCTTGGTTATTACCCTGTTTGTATTGAAGACTTGCCTTGCCGTACATCAATTTTGGAATCACTCCGGATGCCTTATCAGCGACTGATTTACTTCCATATTTTTCACCCATTTCAGCGGCCTCTTTAAATGATGCAATAGTAGCGTCAATTTGGCTTACAGAGGGTGAGCTTTGGTAGGTACGATACTCATTTAGTGCAATGTCGAAATAGACTCCGGGCAATTTATCTTTTGCGCGACTGACTATATCTGCTCCATCCGCACCCAACTTCTGTGCAATATCAATTGCTTCCTCGAATTTAGCTATTGATTGCTCATATTTTTTATTCTTGGCCAGTTCTTGTGCTTTGTTATAGGTTTGAACTGCAGCTCTCTTGTCTTGAGCAACCGCTTCCGAGGAAAAAGCACCCAAAAGGACTACTGCAAATAATGCTAATAAACTATGTTTAAAAATATTCATTTTCCCAAAGGTTTAGTGTGTTATAATTCGACAGCAAATAATGTAATGAATACGATTAATTATTTAAAAACAAAATTTATTAATCGATAACTCATTAAAAACATTTTACTTGTCAAATTTAATTTTGGTTTACCGTCTCGGTTATTTCTGCTTAGTTATAAGGTTTTGGCTTTAGATTGTTCCCTTTAACAACGTCCGCAAAAGTAAAAAAGTATGCATCAATTTATCAGAAGTTTGGACTCAAGCTATGCTTCTTGTAGAACTCACAAATGATGTTAACCGCTTCATCGCAATCATCCGTAACTTTAAAAAGATCGATGTCTTCTTTTGAAATCGTCTTATTCTCTATCATTGTCTTTTTAATCCATTCGACCAACCCACTCCAATAATTTTTACCAACTAAAATAACAGGAAACCGTGTTACTTTATTCGTTTGAATAAGTGTCATAGCTTCGAAAAATTCATCCAGTGTACCAAATCCTCCCGGAAATACAATAAAACCCTGCGCATATTTTACAAACATTACCTTTCGTGCAAAAAAGTAATTAAAGTCGATCACATAATCGGGATCAACAAATTCATTAACTCCTTGCTCAAAGGGCAAACTGATTCCCAGACCTACCGACTTACCCTTTCCTTCCCGGGCTCCTTTATTGGCCGCTTCCATGATTCCAGGCCCGCCACCGGTAATAATCCCAAATCCCTTCTCCGTTATTTTTTGGGCTGTCTCTTCTGCCATTTTATAGTATTTATTGCCAGGCTTGGCACGGGCTGAGCCAAAGATAGAGACACACGGACCAATCTTAAAAAGCTTATCATACCCTTCGATAAACTCTCCCATGATCTTGAAAATACTCCATACGTCTTCACTGTGGGTTTGATCGAAACTTTCTGTTGCAATATGGTTTTCGTTATTTTCTTCCATAAATCACTATTTGTTGCTGTTAAATAATTCGAATGAAAGCGTAAATCCGGGACTTGAATACGCCAATATTTGCGGCTTCATAGTAGCACGCATACTTAAATCTTCAGATACGTCAAATGAACGAAGGTGCGCAAAAATATAGGCATCAATCGCATTTAAACCATACGCCAATGCGATGGTTATGTAAATAAAATCGCGGCGATTGTGCAAAAAATCGCGGTTGCTGCGCAGCGATGAAAGATTTGCCCCCTCCAAATACGCCGGTGTGGATCCAAAACGCATATCATCACCCGGAATATCGGGGTGCTGATTATAGTAAGCCGCACGATAATCGTGATATTTTTTTGTCAGATAAATGCTGTATCCCGTCAGCCCCGCAAGCAGTCCATAAATAACGGGTACTTTCCATGCTTGCTTGTTTACAATCTGGCCCCAGCCGGGAATAAATAATGACTTATACAATACACTTTTGGGATCAGGGTATACTTCACCGGCGATTGTAGTATCCGACAAGTTAGGTTGAACATTACTATAGAGAATAGATCGCGTAGTCAGAGGAGCATCTAATGATTGGCTTAAAGAAGGATTCGATAAGTTTTGAGCAACCCCCTGAGCTATAACCACAAAAAATAGTACAAGAAAGACGCTAAGAGATCGAATCAAAAAGTTCGAGCAGACGCTCCAGTTCTTCATCGGAGTAAAATTCAATGCGGATTTCGCCTCCATTCTTCTTGGGCTTAATATTAACCTTTGTACTTAATGTTCGGCGAAGTCGGGAAGATATTTCTTTGAACATGGGCGCATGTTCATCGGCTTCTTTTTTTGAGGCCTTCCGTTTAGAAGAACTTTTTTCTTTTTCTTCTCCTATAGATCGTACAACCTGTTCGGTCTGCCTGACCGAATATCCCTTTTCAATAATATCATTGAAAATTTTTTTCTGATCTTCTTCCCTATCGATATTAATTAATGCCCGCGCATGTCCCATGCTTATCTTCTGATCGCGCAGTGCCGCCTGCAGATAGGCAGGCAAGTTTAAAAGCCGCAGCATGTTGGCAATAGTGCTGCGATCTTTTCCCACTTTTTTAGCCACTTCGGCCTGGCTATACCCCACTTCATCAATAAGCCGTTGATAGCCCAATGCTATTTCAATGGGATTCAAATCTTCGCGCTGGATATTCTCAATCAGTGCAAACGATATTATTTCTTCATCATTTACTTCGCGTACATACGCCGGCAATTCATCTAAGCCCGCCAGTTTTGATGCCCGCAACCGGCGTTCACCACTAATTAACTCAAACCGTTTTTCACCGATATATCGTACGGTTATCGGCTGAATAAGACCATGATTTTTTATCGAATCAGCCAGCTCATCCAACCGTGCTTTGTTAAACTCCCGACGAGGCTGATGTGGATTGGGACGAATATTTTGAACCGGAACCCGCAGCACTACATTCACCCGTTTCTGTGGATCGATATAGACATTATCGGTTCCTTCCGCCTCCTTTCTTTTCTTTTCAGCCTCTTCCGATGACTGATCGTCATAATCCGGAAAAAAAGCTCCTAAACCGCGTCCTAATACTTTTTTTGAAGCCATAACTCTGTTGTTTTAGCTGCCGGCAAAGACAGGGCTGTCTTTAAAAAGATTCTTATTTCGCTTGATGATTTCTTTTGCCAGTGCAAGATAGTTTTTGGCCCCCCGGCTGGTTGAATCATACAAAAGAGCCGGTTTTCCAAAACTCGGCGCCTCGGCAAGCCGTACGTTACGCGCTACAACCGACTTAAATACACGATCATCAAAATACTTACGCACCTCATCCGCAACCTGATCAGACAGACGTGTACGCGTATCAAACATGGTAAGCAGCACGCCTTCAATTTCTAATTCCGTATTCAGGTGCTGCCGAACAATTTTAATGGTGTTCAGCAACTGGCCAAGTCCTTCGAGTGCGAAATACTCACACTGTACAGGGATGATGACGGAGTCGGAAGCTGTCAATGCATTAATAGTAAGCAAGCCAAGCGAAGGCGGGCAATCAATAATCACAAAATCGTATTTATCCCGAAAACCCTGTATGGCTTTCTGCAAGATCCGCTCGCGTTGTTCCCGGTCGATCATCTCAATCTCGGCTCCCACTAAATTAATATGCGAAGGAATCAAATCAAGAAAGGGCAATTCAGTTTCGCGAATAGCATCGTTTGCTTCAACGCCGCCAACCATAATTTCATAAACTGAATTGGTAACGGTTTGAGTTTCAATCCCTAAGCCGCTGGTTGTATTACTTTGAGGATCTACG
The DNA here is from genome assembly GCA_016937115.1 of Balneolaceae bacterium. Classification (GTDB taxonomy): domain Bacteria; phylum Bacteroidota; class Rhodothermia; order Balneolales; family Balneolaceae; genus SMO-BIN1. The sequence goes on from JAFGWN010000073.1 coordinate 7,155, forward strand.
TCAACCACCAACGTCGGATGCTCGATAGCAGCCAGGCTTGCCGCCAGATTTATCGCCGTCGTTGTTTTGCCGACGCCGCCTTTCTGGTTCGCAACCGAGATAATTTTACCCATTTAAAATCCTGAAATTAATACTGAAAAGTTTAATTATTTAAAAAATATAATGGGATGCCTTATGGTTTACAAAAATACTTATACACAAGTTGTTAACCAATAAAAATCAAAAATTAAACAATTGACTAACAACAACTTAGCACTCATTATTTATGTAACAGCTTTAACTATCAACATTTACGTCCAAAATTAAATTTGGCCATAAATCATCCCTCCACTACAGTTAACCAGCTTTATAAAACTTCCTCAACCGGTTTATACGACATGTCAAAAGCATCAGCCACGTCTTTATATACAATGTCTCCATTGGCAATATTGAGTCCCTTTTTCAATTCTTCATCTTCATTTAATGCTTTTTTCCAACCCTTGTTGGCCAGGTTCACAGCATACGGCAATGTCACATTGGTGAGTCCAAGCGTTGATGTATATGGAACCGCTCCGGGCATATTAGCCACACAGTAGTGAACGATGTCATCAATAATATAAATGGGATCATCATGTGTGGTGGCCCTGGACGTTTCAAAACAGCCTCCCTGATCGATGGCCACGTCAACAAGTACCGTCCCAGGACGCATTTTCTTGAGCATATCACGGGTGATGAGATGGGGTGCTTTGGCACCGGGCTTAAGTACCGCACCAATAACCAAATCTACATCGGGCAACAGTCGCTGTATATTTGCTTCCGATGAAAACATGGTATTAATATTTCGCGGCATTACATCATCGAGGTACCGCAGCCGGCTCATATTAATATCCATGATGATAGTGTTGGCGCCCATGCCGGCAGCTATTTTTGCGGCGTTTACTCCTACAATACCACCGCCCAGTACTACTACATTGGCAGGCGGCACGCCGGGAATGCCTCCAAGCAGCACACCACGCCCTCCCTGCGCTTTCTCAAGGTATTTAGCTCCTTCCTGCGAAGCCATTCGACCGGCCACTTCACTCATCGGGATGAGCAGCGGCAGCGAGCGATCTTTCTTTTCTACCGTTTCGTATGCAATAGCAATACATTTGGAGTCAACCACCGCTTCGGTCAGCTCTCGGCTGGCCGCAAAGTGAAAATAGGTGAAAATAAGCTGCCCTTCCTGCATCCGGTCATATTCAACCTTAATGGGCTCTTTGACTTTCATAATCATTTCGGACTGTTGCCAGAGCGCATCTACATCATCAATAATTTCCGCCCCCGCCTCCATGTATCGTTCATCCGGGAAGCCACTGCCCAAACCAGCTCCTTTTTGGATCAAAACTTTATGCCCGTTCTGCTTTAAGGCCTTTACACCGCCGGGCAGTAATGCAACCCGGTTCTCATGTGTTTTAATTTCTTTAGGGACTCCAATAATCATACGACAAAAAAATTTTATTCAGGTTTTTAAGCTATTTTTTCATGGGCTAAAAGTAGTCAAATTTTCCTAAAAATTATACCCCAATTCCCAATTCATTAATTTTAATAAGATTTAACTTTCAAGTTTTCGCTTTCATTAGTAATTAAGCACTTCACCTTCTACTAATTTTAGCAGAGCAATTTATTATGAGCCTCAAGTACAATCTATCTATTCTCTTTCTGATCTTTTGCGTCAGTTTTTTTATCGGATGCAGTACTACCAAGTCAACCCAACCCGGTTCGTCAAGTGTAAAATCCGAAAAGGTTAAAAAAGAGTCTGATTTAAAACCCTATGATGAAGTTATTACCCATGAAGCCATTACCGACGAGGGGCTCTTCTATGTTCACTCAATTGATGAAAAACTCTACTACGAAATTCCGGATTCGTTATTAAACAGGGAAATTCTCTTAGTTAGCCGTATTGCTAAAACGCCAACGGAGTATTTTCCCTATATACCCGGTGGAGCCAAAGTGGGCGAACAGGTGATTTCTTTTGAGCGCAATCGGAATAAAATTTTTCTGCGTAAGAAATCATACAGCAGTGTGGCTGCCGACAGCCTGCCCATAGCCAAGTCTGTGCAAGCTAATAATTACGAGCCTATCCTGGCTGCTTTTGATATTGAAGCTCTAAGTGCTGATTCAACTAATATTGTAATTGATGTAACTGAATTTTTTACAGATGATGTGCCGGCCATCAGCGGCGTGGTGGGCTTCCTGCGTGATCGCTACCAGGTGCGCCGCCTTGATGGCGATCGCAGCTATATCGAATCAGCCAAAAGTTTCCCGCAGAATGTTGAAACACGTCACGTTCTTACCTATATCGCCAACGAACCACCGTCCGACCAACAAACCAACACGCTCACTCTGCTAATGAACCAGTCGATGGTGCTGCTGCCCAAGGAGCCGATGCGCCCGCGCCTGGCCGATCACCGTGTAGGATGGTTTACCGTTGAGCAGATTAATTTCGGATCGGAGGCACAAAAAGCCGATACCCGCGAATATATTCGTCGCTGGAGGCTAGAACCCAAAGATATGGAAGCCTATAAACGCGGCGAGCTGGTGGAGCCGAAGAAACCCATTGTCTACTACCTTGATCCGGCAACACCCGAAAAATATCGTCCGTATATTATTCAGGGAATTGAAGACTGGAATGAGGCATTTGAGGAGGCCGGATTTAAAAATGCAGTCATCGCCAAAGAACCCCCGTCTGAAGAAGAAAACCCCGACTTCAGTCCCGAAGATGTGCGTTACTCTACCATCCGCTATGTGGCAAATACCACGCGTAATGCTACCGGTCCAAGCGTTTCTGATCCGCGTTCGGGCGAAATCATTGAAAGTGACATCATCTGGTATCATAACCACTTGCGTTCGTACCGCAACCGTTTAATGATAGAGACCGGAGCGGCCAACCCTGATGCCCGCTCGCTAAAGTTAAATGACGATCTCATTGGCGAAACGATGCGCCGGGTAATCTCCCATGAAGTCGGTCACGCTATCGGGTTACCGCATAACATGCAGGCCAGCTCAGCCTATCCGGTCGACTCTCTGCGTTCAGGCAGCTTTACCCACCGCATGGGTATCGCTCCCACTATTATGGATTATGCACGGCAAAACTACATTGCGCAGCCGGGTGATGAAAACATCCGGTTCATCCGCAAGATCGGGCCATACGACAGATATGCGGTAAACTGGGGCTATCGAATTATTCCTGAAGCCGATACGCCCGAAGAAGAAAAATCGGTGCTCGACGCCTGGATTATGGATAAAGCCGGCGATCCCATTTATCGATTCGGCAATTCCCGCGGGTATGATCCCAGCACTCAAACCGAAGACCTTTCAAATGATCCGGTACAGGCCAGTACCTATGGTATGAAAAACCTGCAGTACGTAGTGCCGAATCTTATCGAATGGACCACAACCGACGGCGAAAGCTACGCCGACCTTGAGGAAATTTACGGTGAGCTGGTGTATCAATGGAATCGCTACGTCAACCATGTAATCACTAATATTGGCGGGGTGTATTCCCATAGAAAAGCAGCGAACCAAGAGGGCCCGGTTTATACCAACGTACCGCAATCATACCAGAAGAAAGCAATGCGATTTCTAAATGACCATGCTTTTTCATCACCCAACTGGCTGTTGAACGAAGAAATTTTGAATCGTATTGATCACACCGGCGCCGTGGAACAGGCTCAGGACCTGCAGGGAAGTTTTATGGAGCGCATTTTAGATAACGACCGCATGCTGCGATTGATAGAAGCGGAAACATTCAATGGCGATGAGACCTATTCCCTATCCGAAATGCTAACTGATTTGCAAAAAGCCGTTTGGGCTGAAATTTATTCCGGAAAACCCATCGATACCTTTCGCAGAAATCTACAGCGGAGCTACCTGCAAATCATAAAAGAGAAATTGAATGAAGATGCCGAGAATTATGAAACGGTAGCGGATTCCGATATTCAACCCCAACTTAAACAGACGCTGAAAACGTTGCGGGATGATATCGAAAGTGCCCGTATTTCTGATGCATCAAGCCGCACGCATCTGGACGACGCCACAGACCGAATAGATGAAATATTAGACAATAAGTAAAAGAGGGTTTTGCTAAACTAAACACTTTAGGACTGGCGTTCTGCAGCTTTTTTCAGTCCTTCGGTGGTAATAGTTATATGACCGTACAACCAAGGACCGCCAATGGTTTTGATCTCCAGATACCCAAGTTCTTCAAGATACTCCAGCGTATTTTTGATTTCCGTCCGGTCCAGCTCCATCGCTTTATTAATCTTTTTGACGGGAATTTTCTTTTGAGTATCCTTATCGGACAGACGAGCCACTTCTTCTAAAAACTGCTGGTTTTTCTCACTAAATCTGCTTCCGATAATCATGCTGTTGATCATTCATTTAACGTTGAATAGCCAATGCTGCTGTGTTAAAAGACACTAAATTATCTTCAAAATAACGTTACCGAACTGTTATTATATTGTTAAGGTTATATTTGCGATCAAAGAGTTTTAGCGTGAGCAAAAGAAAAACTTCTTCTTTGAACCATACCGTTTTGATTTTATCTTCTCACTTATGATTTCAAAAGAGATACTTAAAAAAGTTCGCAAAATTGAAATTCGCACCAAGGGCATGGTAAACAGCGTGTTTGGAGGCGAATATCAATCTGCTTTCAAAGGGCGCGGCATGGAGTTTTCGGAAGTACGGGCCTACACCTACGGTGATGACATTCGCCAGATCGACTGGAACGTTACGGCGCGCTCGGGTGATCCCTACATTAAAATGTATGAGGAAGAGCGTGAGCAAACCCTTATGCTCTGCGTTGATATTTCTCCCAGTGGCCTGTTCGGTAGCAAAAGTCAAAGTAAGAGGGATCTGGCTATCGAAATTTGCGCGGTACTGGCATTTAGCGCTATCAAAAATAGTGACAAGGTGGGTCTCGTTCTGTTCTCTGATGTCATCGAAAAAGTGATTCCACCAAAAAAAGGACGTATTCATGTTCTTCGGTTGATCCGCGAAATGCTTACTACCAAGCCGGAAGGAACGGGCACGGATATCGGCGAAGCTCTTTCATACGTCAACCGCCTGCTCAATCGCAAAGCTATCGTGATTATGGCCAGTGACTTCCAGGATGATAATTTTGACAAACAGTTGAAAATTACCAGCCGCAAACACGATCTGGTGAACATCATCATTAATGATGCACTGGAAGATGAGTTGCCTGATTTAGGTCTTGTGCCTCTAAAAGATGCCGAAACGGGGAAAGAAGTTCTCGTGGATACATCGAGCTCTAAAGTGAGGGAAACTTACCAACAAAAGCGAGCCTATCAAAAAGAGCAGCTTCGTAACAAGTTCCTGAAAATGAAGGTTGATACCATTGAGCTTGAGACCAACACGTCATACGTACAACCGCTCATGAATTTCTTTCACCGGCGGATGCACCGGTATTAAAGGCTACTCTCCAAGCGAAACTGCACCAACAGTATCTTTGCTGAAAAGGCGGGGGTTCATCTCATTTTTGACCCTCTCAAATGCAGCCATATACTCTTGGGGAATTGACTTGGCAGCCGGCAAATCAACCGTCAGTGGATTAATTGGCCGATCGTGTCTGTAAAGTCCGTAATGCAGATGTGTGCCTGTTACCCGGCCAGAGTTACCCACGTAGCCGATTACATCGCCCTGCTTTACATGTGTACCGCTGCCAACACCTTTGGCGAATCTGCTGAGATGCATGTATTTGGCTTTGAACGAGCCGTGATATTCCACTTCAACCATGCGGCCCGCCGCACCGTAATAACCTGCCCGCGACACCGTACCATCACCCACCGAAAGAACGGGCGTCCCATAAGGGGCTGCATAATCAATTCCGTTATGCGGGCGCCGGCGCTTTAACACCGGATGGAAACGATTGGGGTTGAAACCGGAGCTAATGCGATGATCATACGCAAAAGGTGCTTTCAGCAATGCTTTTTGTACGCTTTTGCCTTCTTCATCATAGTAGCCGTCAAATGATCCTTCATTAAAACGATAGGCAAAATACGAATCACCCATGTGGGTGAGCTCTACTGCTAAAATCTTACCCATATCGACATACTGACCATCGACGTACTTTTTCTCATAGAGGATTTTAAACTTGTCGCCTTTACGAAGGTTAAAAAAATCGACCTGCCAGGCAAAAATTTCAGACATTCTGTAAACCAGCTTGTCCCGGGATCCCTCATCCGAAATAGCATCATACAAAGATGAAGTAATCTCGCCACTTATTTGCTTCTTTTTTTTCGTAACCACCCGTGAAGCGCGGTTAATCAACAGCGAATCATCCTGCCAGTCGAAGGTTACAAATTCAACTTTATTTGGCTCCCAGACCAGCTTTTCCAACTCATTACTCTTTTTAGAGATATATGCACGATAGGGCTGTTTGGGTTTAAAAGAACGGACGTCGATTATCTCTTTCGCTTTTTGAATTGCGCGATATATTTGAGACTGGCTGAGATCCATCTTCTTTAGCAAAAGATATAAACTCTCATTTTTTTGTACGCTAAAATCCCGCACTTGAAACTCACTCACATCGATACCGAAAGCATCATATGCAGCGCTTACCGGCTCAATAGAAGATTTAACGGCTTTTTCAGAAAGTTGTTTCAGATTTGAATTTGTATCGCGATGCTGACATTGCACAACAAAGGCAATGACCAAGAGACCCCAAAATAATTTATACATGTTGTGGATGATTACTAAAAAAGTGACGTGACGGTTAAATATACTGTTTTTAAACTTTTTTTTCACACATTTTTTTAACAACTCCTTAAAAGGTTCCTTTTTTGCGGAAGAAAAGTTTTTTCTATTTTAGCTGCGCATTGAAAATCACATACAATAATATCCGTATCTGGTTGGTTTAGTCTCTAAAAGTATTCCTGGTGAAATTGATCCCGCGTTTTCTTCTTTTTGTCTTTGCGATAATCTTCTTTGTCTTTGGTACCAGTAGTAAAGGCACCTCCCAGACGGTTGAAGAATTTGCCACTACCGACTCGCTTAAAGCCGGAGACCTTTTTAACTATAGTATCACACTGAAGAAAGATCAAACCTACGATCGCATCATCTTTCCCGATTCTACCGGTTTTAATGATACATTTGAGCTTCGAAACCGGCAACGATTCAGTATTTCTGATTTCAAAGACAGTCTTAGCTATCAACTACAGTTCTGGGGTGTGGCAAGCGATACCATCCCCTCCATGCCCGTACAGCTCGTTTCCGGGACCGATACCACCCTCATTTATACCCAGCCGGTCCCAATCTCATTTAAATCGGTACTGCAAAGTGAAGACGAGGAATTCAGGCCGCTCAAACCTATTTTTGATTTTGCCGCTGCCTGGTGGCCCTGGATCCTTGGGCTGTTAATCTTGATAGCCTTAGCCGGGGCTTTCTACTGGTTCTATTTCAAACAAAAGGAAAAACCAGAATCCGAACCGGCACCAGAATTTAAGCCTGAGCCATTTTTGAATCCGCTTAAAGAACTTGAAAACAATTTACGTCAACTCAAAAATGTAACCCTGGATACCGAAGAGCGTTTCAAAGAATTCTATATCAATCTTGGTGATGCTATCCGTCTCTACTTTGAGCAGCTTTATCATATACCTGCGTTGGAATCGACCAGCCGGGAAATTATCTATGAACTAAATCGGCGGGCTATTGATGATCGCCTTATAGAGCAGACCCGCATTGTGCTTCGGGAAGCCGACATGGTAAAATTCGCTAAATTTACCCCAACCGAAAAACAAGCCCGGAAAACCTATAAAAAAGCAGAGAAATTTCTTTCCATTGCCCAAACCCTGCACGGCTCACGCATACAACAGATGCGCCGGCAGCATCTTACCCGGATTGAAGAGCAACGTAAAGAATTTGAAGAACAAAACAGCGAGGTAAACACATGAGCTGGGCAAATCCCGAATGGTTATGGTGCTTGCTTATTGTTCCGATTCTAATCGGTCTCTCGGTTTGGCGCGCTTACACCAACCGGCATCCGAGCTTAACCTTTTCCGACACCTCCGGCTTCGCGGATATCCCCCGCGGATGGCGAACTTATGGCGTGTGGTTGGCTCCACTGCTACAGTGGATTGCCATTGCACTGATTGTGCTCGCAATAGCACGGCCGCAAAATAAAAACACTACGGTTGAGCGAAATGCTGAAGGCATCGATATTGTACTGGCACTTGACATTTCAACATCCATGCGTGCCGAAGACCTCAAGCCCAACCGCTTTGAAGCAGCGCGAGATGTAGCCACCGACTTTATTGACAAGCGCGTTTCTGACCGAATTGGACTGGTCGTTTTTGCGCGAAAAAGCTTTACCGTCGTGCCTCCTACGCTGGACTACGACTTGCTCAAACGCCTGCTTAACAATGTTGAAATGGGTATCATTGAAGACGGCACCGCTATCGGGATGGGTATTGCCACAGCCGTAAACAGGCTAAAAGAAAGTCAGGCTAAAAGTAAAGTCATCATTTTGCTTACCGACGGACAGAATAACTCCGGAAAAATTGATCCCGTAACAGCCGCCGATCTGGCGCTTTCCTATAACATAAAAATTTACACCATTGGGGCGGGCACAAAAGGAACGGCTCCATATCCCGTACAAGATCCCATTTTTGGAAAGCGGTATCAAAACGTGAAAGTAGAGATCGACGAAGAGATGCTTACTCAGATAGCTGATATGTCGGGCGGGACGTATTTTCGTGCAACAGACACCGAACAATTGCAAGAAATCTATGATCGCATTGATGAGCTGGAACGCACAAAAGTAGACGAGCTTATCTATACCGATTATGAAGATTTATATGCCCGTTTTCTGCTGCCGGCCATTTTATTGCTTGTTTTATCCATCATCTCCGAACGCGTTCTCTTTCGCACAAATCTGGAATAATTTTTTTACCTTTAGCTCACTCAAATTAAGGAAATGGACTGGCCTCATCCCTTGTTTCCTATACTGAATTAACGAAACCATCGTACTAACTGGATATGTCCCTTTCATCCATTCGAAAAACATTTAATTCTGCGATTCCATGGCAGGAAATTGCCACACATATTGGAGAGCAAAATGTTATTCAGCTTGATCATTTCGTGGGCTCAACTCCTGCCTTGTTCCTGGCCCAACTGAGTCAAAAATATGATCATATCATAACAATTTTTCCCAATGCAGAAGCGGCACGTTTTCTTAAATCAGACCTGGATTCACTCGAAACTGAACACAGTTTCCTGTTTCCGCCCACAGGTAACAAACCATATGACGACCAACAGATTACAGATAACGCGTTAACGATCCAGCGATCGGAAGTGCTTGAAAACATCCAGCACAATGACCGCTCGATAACTGTTACTTCCGTTGACGCACTTTATGAAAAGATCATTTCTCCGGAAGCTTTTTCCGATGCATCTATGCAGATATCCACCGGTGATACGGTGGATATCGAAGCACTCAGAAGAGAGCTTGTCGATCAGCAATACGCCTCCGTGAAGTTTGTGGATCGCCCTGGCGAATTTGCCCAGCGCGGCGGCATATTGGATGTTTTTCCCTACTCCGGCGATTACCCTGTTCGGCTTGAATTTTTCGGCGATGAAGTAGACTCCATTCGAGAATTTGATCCCGATTCACAACGATCCGTCTCTTACCTGAAGAATACCCGGTTCGTACCCGACGCCACTAATTTGGATGCCGGTCCTCGAAAGCAGCTGCTCTCCTATGTCAGTGATGATACAATCGTTGTTCTATTCAACGCTTCACTCATTTTAGCCGAGTTTAAAAATCATTTTAAAAACGTATGCAACCACTACAAAGCGCTGGATGACAAAGAACATGTTCAACCGCCGGACAACCGTTTTCTTAATCCTCAAAAATTCAAAGACACATTAAAGAACAGACCTATTGTCGGGTTTGGGGCTTTTGTATCAGATATTAATCCTACCTGGAGCTTTCGGCTTAATGCAAGTCCACAACCCGATTTTAATGGAAGTATTAAGCTACTGAACGAAGACATCACTTCGCTGAGTCGACAAAGCTTCGATACCTATATTCTTTGCGATAACCCGGGGCAGCGCAACCGTTTTGAAGAGCTGCTTGGTGAATCCAACCAACAGATGCGTTATCACCTTTCGGTTGAAAATTTGCACGAAGGATTCATCCTGAATGATGAAGGTATTGCTGTTTATACCGATCACCAGATTTTTAACCGCTATCACCGCCCAAAAATAAAACGGCGTAAAAAGACGGGCGGCATTTCATTCAAAGAACTGCGTGATCTGAACGTCGGTGATTATGTTGTTCACGTAGATTATGGCGTGGGCACCTTTGCCGGCTTTAAAAAAATAAAGGTGCGTGATGTGATTCAGGAATCCGTAGTGTTGCGGTATAAAGAAGATTCCGTGCTGTACGTAAATGTTTCGAGCCTGCATAAAATTCAGAAGTTTTCTGGCAAAGAAGGCACCAAGCCGCGCATTGATAAACTGGGCTCGGGTCGATGGGCGCGAAAAAAGGCTGAAACCAAGAAAAAAGTTAAAGATATCGCGCGCGATCTCATCAAGCTGTACGCCAAACGTAAGTCGCAGGATGCCTTTAGTTTTGATCCGGATACTAATTGGCAAACAGAGATGGAAGCACGATTTGAATTTGAAGAGACCCCCGATCAGCGCGCCGCCATTGAAGCAGTAAAGGAAGATATGGAATCTAATACACCAATGGACCGGCTCGTATGCGGTGATGTTGGATTTGGCAAAACAGAGGTAGCCGTTCGCGCAGCATTTAAAGCAGTGATGAATCACAAACAGGTAGCCATGCTGGTACCGACAACGATTTTAGCAGATCAGCACTTTAAGACCTTTAAGCGGCGTATGAAAGATTTTCCGGTCAAAATTGAGGTGCTCTCACGTTTTAAATCCAAATCGGAACAAAAAAAGACGCTTGAACGGCTGGCCGAAGGCAAGGTTGATATCGTGATCGGGACACACAGGCTGACGTCCAAAGATGTAGAATTTAACGAGCTGGGGCTCCTTATTGTTGATGAAGAGCAGCGCTTTGGCGTAAAAGCAAAAGAGAAGCTTAAAGAATACCGCGCCACGGTTGATGTGCTCACACTAACAGCAACGCCTATTCCGCGAACGCTGCAATTTTCTTTGATGGGTGCCCGTGACCTCAGCATCATTACCACGGCGCCGCCCAATCGTCAACCCGTGCAAACGGAGATCCACAGTATGAATGAAGAGCTCATTCGTGATGCCATCCTGCAGGAAGTTTCACGCGGCGGTCAAATTTTCTTCATCCATAACCGGGTAAAAAACATCGAAGAAATAGCCGGGATGATTCGCCGTCTCATTCCCGATATACGTGTCCGGTTTGCGCATGGCCAAATGAACTCCAAGAAGCTGGAAAAACTAATTGAAGACTTCTATGACCACAAATTTGATGTATTGGTATCCACCAACATCGTAGAAAACGGGATTGATATCGCCAATGCCAACACGATGATTATCAACCGTGCCGACCGTTTTGGGCTGGCTGAACTACACCAGTTACGCGGCCGTGTAGGGCGTTCCAATCGAAAAGCATTTTGCTTTTTACTCACTCCACCTATTGAAACCCTGACCAAAGAAGCTCGTAAGCGCCTGCTGGCTCTTGAAGAGTTTTCCGATCTTGGCGCTGGATTCAACATTGCTATGCGCGACCTCGACATTCGGGGCGCCGGTGATATTCTGGGCGCCGAGCAAAGCGGATTCATCAATGATTTAGGATTTGAACTCTATAAAAAGATCCTGAATGATGCAGTCAAAGAGATCAAACAGGAGGAGTTCAATGATGTGTTTGACGATGTAGAAACACCGGTTGAGCTGCCCGAAACTCAGGTTGAAATGGATCACCCTGCCCTGCTCGAAAATGATTATGTATCCGACAATGTGGAACGTCTGAATATGTACCGCAAATTGGCGGGAACTACAAAAGAACCGGAAATTGACGACTGGCAGGAAGAGTTGAAAGATCGCTTTGGAGCTATTCCACAAGCGGCACAAAACCTGATAAAGGTTGCAAAAATCAAGCTTTTCGCTTCCCAAAACCTCTTTACAAAAGTTACGGTACGCTCTAACCGTATGTGGCTGGTATGCCCGAAACAAAACAGCGAGCTTGGGGTAGAATTTTATGAAAGTCGATTCCAGCGTTTATTAAAGAAACTTCAGGACCAGGCTGCAGATCGCTTAAATGTGGTTCAAAAGAACAACCGGGTTCGCTTTGTGATAAAAAATATTCCCGATCTTGATGCCGCCGCCGATTTTCTTACGTTTATTCTTTTAGAACCTAAAGAAGAAAAAGCTCTTGCTTGATCGATACATCAATCTTTTAAAAGCCGGCCAGATTATCGCTTTCCCCACGGAAACGGTGTACGGCCTGGGTGCCGATGCGTGGAACCTGTCGGCCATACAAAAGGTATTCGATGCCAAAAATCGTCCCGCCGACAACCCGCTCATTGTCCATATTTCGTCCCGCGAAATGCTGCATCAGTTTACGGATGAAATTCCTGAAGGAGCCGAAAAATTGATGACTGCTTTTTGGCCTGGACCGCTGACACTTATTTTCAAAAAGAAGCCGGATGTTCTGGATATTGTTACCGCCGGGCTTGACACCGTAGCTGTGCGATGGCCCGGGCATCCGCTATCACAAGATATTATTGCCCGTGTGGGGCCCCTTGTAGCGCCCAGCGCCAATTCATCGGGTAAACCCAGCCCTACCAAACCCGAACACATTAAAGAGGACTTTGGAGAACACTTTCCCATTGTCGAAGCCGGTGAAACTCAAATCGGTCTTGAATCGACCGTGCTTGATGTTTCGGTATCGCCATTCCGGCTCTACCGGCCCGGCAGCATTGGCCAAAATCAAATTGAAAATATTATCGAGAAAGCCATTGAGGTAGATGAAAAAAATGATGGCGAAAAATCACCCCGGAGCCCCGGAACCAAATATTCGCACTATTCTCCCGATGCCCGCGTGCAGTGGCTCACCGAAGGCACACCGCTCCATTCTGAAAATTTGCTTTACCTGCTGCATCAGCGAATCCCCGAAGAGCCTGCGGATAACATCATTTTCTTTGATCATGATTACGAAGAGATGGCCCATCAGCTGTATGATCGCTTTCGACAAGCTGACCAAAATGACTATCAAACAATATTTATAGAACCCTTATCTCCTGCCCTGCAAAAAAAGGAGCCGCTCGCTGAAGCGCTTTATAATCGCATTTCGAAAGCGATTGACTGATTGTTTCGCTTTTCTTAGTAGCTCAGCACATTTTTTTACCTTTTTAATAGTCATCACCTTTTCTTTATGTGTATTACAAACAAGAAGTGAAACAAATTGTGTATGGGGCTGGACGAAAAACAGGAAATCGAACAATGGGCGCGGAGAATAAAAGCATCTGACGAGGACGCTTTTTCCGAGCTATTTCACCGGTTATACCCGCGAATGGTCAAGTTTTCGTGGCGATATACCAGAACCAAAACAACAGCCAAAGATATTGTGCAGGAATCATTTGTAAAACTTTGGGAAGTACGATCCACTATTGATCCGCAAAAATCACTGCTGGCCTATCTATTTCAGATAGTTCGCAACCGATCGCTGAATCATCTGCGCGATACGCCTTCAGATCAGCCGTCAATTGATGATATCTCTGAAGAAGTATTGAAATCTGAATTATCATCACCCGAGATAACATCTGAAAACAATGAAGCTGGTAAAAAAATGTTGCGATGGATCGAGGCCCTGCCTGGACGCCAGCGTGAAGCCATCCGGTTAAGCCGGTTCGAGGGGCTTGACCATGAAGAAATTGCCTATGTGATGGATATATCACCACGGACGGTTAACAATCACATTGTTTCGGCCCTGAATACATTAAGAGATGAATGGAATACCTACAAAAGTGAACAACCATAATAGATTCTATTATGAATGAGAAAAACAAATTAACTACCCAAGAGAAAGAAGAATTGGATACCCTTTTTGAGAAGGCAAAAAAAGCAGGTCGCAAACAATCTGTTCACGTATCTGATGGGGAAGCAGAAAATGATTACCAAAAGATTAAACCCCGCCTAAAACAAGCAAAAGATACTTCCTTCTCCTACAGGAAGTATGCCGCTGCGGCCATCCTCCTGTTAGGCCTTATCGCACTTGCTTTCGCATTAACACCTAACCGGGTTAACGTCCCCAATGGAACTACTCAAGCGGTACATCTTGCTGATGGTACAACTGTTACGCTCAATAGCGGTTCTTCTCTTTCCTATCCTCGCTGGTTTAACATATGGGAGCGTACTGTTTCCCTGGAAGGAGAAGCTTTTTTTGAAGTCACTAAAAGCGGTCAGCCTTTTACGGTTGAAACGGAAAATGCCCGCATAACGGTGATGGGTACCGCCTTTAATGTTCGCACCTGGTCGGCAGAAGCCAACCACAAAACATCCGTTTTTTTAAAGGAAGGAAAGGTGTCTCTTACCTCAAAGGCAAAACAAAGAAAAACTACCATCCTAAAACCCGGAGAAATGAGCTCCGTATACGGCAACAAGGCCGTTCCCACACAGCCCAAGCAGGTTGATTCCTCCAAGGCTACCGCCTGGATGCAAAATGGATTAGCATTTGATAATCAACCTCTTTCTGAAATATTTGCGGAAATAAGTCGTCGATACGATGTTGAAATACGCACAGATAACCAGCGCCTGCTGGATGAAACGCTAACCATCTATATCTCTGGCATGAAAGGCGCCGAGCAAACACTCGCTGATATCTGCAAGGTTAAAAACCTGGAATATGCCAAAAACGATGATATATTTACTATATCAAGATAATTTTTTGCTATCCCCTAAATGGCTGCATTAAAGCAACATATATCTCTTGTGTTGAGCAGTATTCTGCTACAGGGGATTTTTGTTTTTACCCTACAGGCCCAGGGAACAACTGACCAACAATCCAAAGGGCATACTTTAATTTTTAAGGGAGAAAAAATAGAATATGCCCTTCAGCGCCTTGTAGAAAAAACTGCAATAGACCTAATTTATGATCCGGCTATAATGACGGATCATACGGTCTTTAAAACCGCCAGGAATGAAGCTCCCGAAGATATTTTACGGATGATTCTGGACGGCAGCGGGCTCGACTTTTTCCAGCTAT
>JAFGWN010000074.1 GCA_016937115.1 Balneolaceae bacterium
GACTGAAACGCGCCGGCATCTGCACCGGAACCCGGAGGTAAGCTACAAGGAATTTAAGACGACCGATTTTATCATCGAAAAGCTTGAGGCGTTGGACATCGAGATCGATCGCCCGCTTGAGACGGGTTGCGTAGGCGTGATTGAAGGAGGAACTGATTCGGATCGGGTGATTGCGCTCCGCGCTGATATCGATGCGCTGGCGATGCAGGAAGAAGGAGAGCACAAGGCGGATTTTATTTCCCAGAATGAGGGGATTGCGCACTGCTGTGGCCACGATGGCCATACCGCCAACCTGCTCGGCGCGGCAAAATTATTGGCTGACTGCAGGGATGAAGTTGAAGGCAAGGTGCTGCTGGTGTTTCAGCCCGGGGAAGAGAAATTACCCGGTGGCGGTCGCCTGCTCTGCGAAACGGGATATTTGCAGGAGCACGGGGTGGATGTTATCTACGGATTGCATACGAATCCCCAAATGGCACCGGGGCAAATCGGCGTGCGCAAGGGGCCGTTGATGGCACGGCCGGATGAGTTTGAAATTGAAATTATTGGCCGGGGTGGCCACGCCGCTTCACCCCACGAGGCGGTCGATCCTATCGTGATGGCGGCCGAAGTAGTGGGTAAGCTGCAGACGATTGTCAGCCGGAATATTAACCCCACCGATCCGGCGGTAGTGACCGTGGGTAAAATATGGGGCGGCTCGGCACATAATATCATCCCGGAAAGGGTAAAAATGATCGGGACGGTGCGTACGTTCTCGGAAGAGAACGCCTACTTGATCAAAGATCGCATTGAAGATATTGTAAAAGGGGTGACGCATTCGGCGGGCGGAGATTACAACTATGTGTTTAACGAGGGCTATCCCGCAGTTATCAATACGCCGTGGGCCACAGATACCGTTATCGAGGCCGCCGGAAAACTGTTGGGTGTTGAAAATGTGTACCTGCTGGAAGAGCCGATCATGGCGGGTGAAGATTTTGCGTTCTACCAGCAGGAATTTCCGGGTGTGTTCTTCTTTTTGGGAAGCGGTTCGGAGCAGGGGCAGTCGACGTGGTCGTGGCATCATCCCAAATACAATATCGATGAAACGTGCCTTATGACCGGCGCAGCGCTGATGGCATCGCTGGTGTTTCAACAAATTCCGGAAAATCGTTTATAGTCATTTGTTAATGGAGAGATAATATCCAAGTAGCTAATGACAAATAACCAATAATAAATTCATGAAAAAAAACTCATTTTGGGAACAGACTTCATTTCTTGAGCCGTATGATCTGGTAGTGATTGGGGCGGGTATTGTGGGCTTGTCATCGGCTCTTTTCTATAAGCGTACCCACCCTGATGCCCGTATTCTTATCCTTGACAAAGGGTTTATCCCGGAAGGCGCCAGCACGCGCAACGCCGGGTTTGCCTGTATAGGTTCCATCACCGAGCATGTAGCCGATATGGCTAAGGAAACCGAAGAAAATATTAAGAATCGTATTGTGCTTCGGTATAAAGGGTTGCAGCTGCTGCGCGGTATCTTGGAGGATGAGAATATCGGGTATGAAAACTGCGGTGGCTATGAGGTTTTTACATCAACCCAACAGTTTGAAGAAGCTAATGAACATGTACCCCGATTCAATAAGTGGATGACGGAGTTGCTGGGGCAGCCTGATGTTTATACAGCCGATACCTTAAATGGATATCCGGTAATTTATAACCGCCTGGACGGCGCGCTTCATCCGGGAAAAATGATGCAGGAACTTATTCGCCAGGTAATGACTTCGGGCTGTACTATACGGTGGAATTCCAATGTAGAATCGCTTGATGAACTGGGGAATGTAACGTTAAGCAATGGACGAACTTTGCCGGCCGATCAACTACTTGTGGCCAGTAATGGTTTTACGAAACGCCTGCTGCCGGACGTGGATATATCGCCTGCCCGGGGGGCCGTGATGGTTAGTAAACCGTGGTCGTCCATACCATGGAAGGGAACATTTAATCACGACCGCGGCTTCATTTATTTTCGGAATGTTGGCGATCGGTTGCTGCTTGGCGGAGCACGCAATATTGACAAAGATGAAGAGGAACAAGACAGCTTTGGCATCAACAAAAAGATCAAAGATCACTTACTAAACTTTGCGAAAGATAAGTTGCAGTTGCCGGATGATATAGCTTTTGAATATGAATGGTCGGGCATTATGGGTTTTACGCCATCGAAAACGCCGGTTTTGGAACGCCTGGATGATCACCGTGTGATCGCCACCGGGTTGAGTGGCATGGGGATTGCCATCGGCATGAAAGTGGGAAAAAAAGCAGCGGAGCTTTTAGACGACAAAGGATAAAATTCAAATTATAAAGGGTTTTTTGAAGTTGGATAATTGCTGTTTCGGATTTTGTTATTCCTTGTCGGTTGTATTTTGCTGTTTAAACATCCGGTAGAGTTCCAGCAATTCGCTCAGGATCATGGCAGTGGCTCCCCATAGCGGTACGCGATGTACATCCCAGTACGGTACTTTGTAGGTGGCTTGTCCTCGTAAATCCCAGTTTTCAACCGTAAGGTTCTTTTTACCCAGCAGTGATTCTAATTCAACCGAAAATGCTTCTTCTACTTCAGCAGGATTCAGCAGGAGTTCGGGGACATAATCTAAAAATCCGACTACGGGCGTAACGTAATTATTGGAATGGGCGACGTAGAGCTTGCTTAGCGATCCGGCAATCTGCACGTCTGCGGTATTAATACCTATCTCCTCGTTGGCTTCACGCAGGGCTGTTTCTACTTCTGTTTCGCTACCCTCAGCCCGTCCGCCGGGAAAGCTCAGTTGTCCGCCGTGATTGATATTGCTGGTGCGCAGAGTCAGGATGAGCTCCAGCTTTCCTTCACTGTTGGGAAATATCAGGATGAGTACGCTGCTGGCGCTGGCATGATCCGGGGCTTCCAATTCTCTTCTGGGGTTACCCTCATCAACCGGTTCGGGCGCCATCTTTATCTGAGAAGCCCGGCCCGGCAGGTTGCTGTTGGTTAATTTTTCTTCCAGGAAATTAAAAAGAGCGATTGTCATGAAATATCAAAAATTTTAAACCTGATGGCTGTATAATTAGTATTTAACTTTTTTAGCTAAATATATTTTTTTCGATTTTAGTTAAGGTAGTTATAGCTATTAGAAAAATTTTTTTTGTAACAAATAGTATTTTATTGTTCTTAATTAAGTTATGGATTAAATAATCTGTAACTAAATAAAGGGGAAACTTAGGGTCCCCTAAATTCATAATAATCTTAGTATAAATCATATATAACTATGAAAATACTTCATAAAGCAAGCGCAATAATCGTAGTTTTGTTACTAATTGTTGCAGGTTGCGATCAACCGACTAATCTACAGAATGATAATACATCAGAAATAGAAACAACGGCTGAGGCTATCCCTGGTCAATATATTGTTGTTTTTAACGATACGCAGACCAAAAATTTGACCAAGTTGCAGCGAGCACAAGCTGTTGGCAGTCAAATCCAATCGATGGCGTCCCAGTACCAGATAAATGATGAGGCTTTTAAGGGTAAATTCCAGTACTCTATTAGTGGTTTCGCGGCGGAGCTGACGGACGGTCAGTTACAGAGTTTAAGAAACGATAGTCGTGTAGACTATATTGAGAAGGATCGTATTGTTACTTTTGCACCTCCTTGTGGCACGCCTAATGGAGGCCCATGTGACGGTGATGGCGGAGGATCCGATGGGCAAACGACGCCTTATGGTATTACCCGTGTTGGGGGTGGCATAGCCAGTTCTGGAACAGCCTGGGTTATTGACACAGGTATTGACCTGGACCATCCAGACTTAAATGTAGATGCTTCCCGGAGCCAAACGTTTATTACGAAGGGGAAGGATTCAAAAAGTGCTGATGATGGAAACGGCCATGGAACCCATGTAGCAGGAACAATTGGAGCGCTTGATAACAATACCGGTGTTATAGGCGTGGCTGCAGGAGCAACATTGGTAGCTGTTAAAGTATTGGATAGTCGAGGAAGCGGATCGTACTCCGGCGTTATCAATGGAGTCGATTATGTAGCTGCTAATGGTTCCAGTGGTGATGTGGCCAATATGAGTTTAGGTGGTCCTGTTTCGCAAGCGCTTGATGATGCAGTAAAAAATGCAGCCAGTACTGGTGTTAAGTTTGCATTAGCTGCGGGTAATGAAAGTGATGATGCCAACAACCATTCTCCGGCACGTGCAAATGGGCCAAATATCTATACAGTTTCCGCTATTGATGAAAGTGACGTGTTTGCATCTTTCTCAAATTTCGGGAATCCACCGATTGATTATGCTGCACCGGGTGTCGGTATTCTGTCAACGTGGAAAAATGGGGGAACCAATACGATAAGTGGTACGTCTATGGCAAGCCCTCATGTTGCGGGGTTGCTCCTATTGGGTAATATCAATTCGGATGGAACAGCTATCAACGATCCTGATGGCGATCCTGATCCTATTGCCCATAACTAATAATTGAGATTGAGTAGAGTTTAATCTTGTAAGGCTCCCATTTCAAAGGGAGCCTTTTTTATTGTAAATAGCAACTAAGCTTTACGCATAGTAAAAATTGAAAACTATTTATAAATAAGATGGGAAAAACAGTTAGGAATTACGGTAAAATTTGCATTCTGCAATTTTAATTAAGGTATAAATAGTTCGATGCAAAACTTTTTTGTAACAAAATTGCATTACAGTTCTCTTAGTAAAGTAGGCGAAAAAAATGTGGGTGGGTTGAAAACCTTCATTTCGCCTCAATATAATTAGATATCTAATAAATCATCTATCCTATGAGACTTTTACATAAAGTTAGTGCAATGTTATTTGCGGCAACGCTACTTGTTGCCGGTTGCGACCAGCCAAATAACGTTCAACAAGAAGAAACCGATCCTGCCCTCGAGCAGCAGGCGCAACAGATAGAAGACCGAAATGGACAGCCTATTGAAGGGCAGTATATCGTGGTCTTTAATGAAGATAAATCCAAAATGACAGCCGCACAGGCCAGTCAGCGGATCAACACCATGATGAGTGAATATGAAATTCAGTCAGCAGCGGTGAAAAGCCAGTACCGATATTCCGTAAAGGGATTTACGGCCAAACTGGATGATCAACAACTGATGCAACTCAGAAATGACAAGCGTGTTGATTTTGTGGAGCAAGACAAGATTGTGATGCTTTCACCACCCCGAGCGCAGGATTCGTTCTGGTGTATCTATTTCGGTATTGGATGTGATACCGGCGGTGGTGATCCCCAGACAACACCGTATGGTATTACCCGTGTTGGCGGAGCTACCGGCGGCGTTTCGGGAACGGCCTGGGTTATTGATACCGGCGTTGATCTCGATCATAACGACCTGAATGTAGATACGCAGCGCAGCACCTCGTTTGTTGCTACGGAGTCAACTGCAGATGACGGTAACGGTCACGGTACGCATGTTGCCGGTACGATTGCTGCCATTGATAACGATATCGACGTTATTGGTGTAGCGCCCGGCGCAAGTGTCGTCGGCGTTAAAGTGTTGAGCAGCAGCGGAAGTGGTACTACCTCAGGGGTGATTGACGGTGTTGATTATGTTGCCCAAAATGCATCGCCTGGTGATGTTGCCAATATGAGTCTGGGTGGCGGTACCTCAACCGCGCTGGATAACGCGGTAGCCAATGCTGCAAGCAACGGCATCTATTTTGCCCTGGCAGCCGGTAACGACGGCGCTGATGCCAACGGTTCATCTCCCGCACGGGTAAATGGCTCTAATATTTATACCATTTCTGCGATCGACAGCAATGATAATTTTGCATCGTTCTCCAATTACGGGAATCCACCGGTTGATTATGCCGCACCCGGGGTTGATGTAAAATCGCTTTGGAAAGATGGCGGTGTAAACACCATCAGCGGAACGTCGATGGCCAGCCCGCATGCGGCCGGTGTTCTCCTGGTTACAGGCGGCAACCCAACAGCCGACGGCACTGCCAACGGAGATCCCGATGGAAATCCCGATCAAATTATTCATAACTAATAGCGTTGATTACTCCTACGATGGAAGCACCCTGCCGGAAGACAGGGTGCTTTTTTTATGATAGAATTTACCCTTTATTCACCCCCGCATAGTTCGTACTTTAATCAAGCTTATTTTTTGAATTAAAATTTTGATGGAAATTGATCTATGGCGAAAAAGTATAACGTGTACGGTATCGGTAATGCGCTGGTTGATATGGAGTTTGATGTAACCAAACAGTTTTTGGAAGAACATGATGTTAAAAAAGGAGTGATGACGCTGGTTGATGAAGAGACCCAGTTCCAGCTTATCGCAGATATCAACAAAGCCGAAACTGTGCAGAAGCCGGGCGGCTCGGCAGCAAATACCATGATGGCGATCAACCAGCTGGGCGGCAGCGGATTTTATTCGTGCAAAGTAGCCAACGATGCCTTTGGCGATGCCTATCTGCAGAACATGAACGACGCCGGCATCGATACCAACTTCAACCGGCAGCCGCGCGAAGATGGTATCACCGGAAAGTGCCTGGTAATGGTAACGGATGATGCCGATCGTACGATGAATACCTTCTTAGGGATAACATCAACGCTGTCGACCAAAGAAATTGATGAACAGGCCATAAAAGATGCCGAATATGTATATATCGAAGGGTATCTGGTAGCCTCGGATCCGGGTTTCGAAGCGATGAAAAGAACCAAAGAGATTGCTGAAAAAAATGGAGTTAAAACGGCATTAACACTGTCCGATCCGTCGATTGTGGAGGCGTTCAAACCTCGATTTGAGGAAGTGATCAGTGCTTCGGTAGATCTGCTTTTTTGCAATGAAGAGGAAGCGAAGATATTTACCGGCAGAGATGACCTTGCAAAAGCGCGTGTAGCACTCAAAAAAGAGGCTAAAAAGTTTGTCATCACCCAGGGAAGCAACGGTGCTATGATTTTTGATGGCGATACCTTTGTTGATATTGAGCCATACGAAGTAAAAGCTGTGGATACCAATGGTGCGGGCGATATGTTCGCGGGAGCGTTCCTGTATGGCGTCACTAACGGTATGGGCTATGCCGGAGCAGGAAAGCTGGCAAGCCTGGCCGGTTCTAAAGTTGTGTCGCAATACGGTCCGCGGCTGGAATGGCACGAAATGCAGGAATTGCTCAAGCAAATTAAAGAATAAAAGTAATAGGGTCTTATGGGAATTGAAATATTAGGCTGGATTGGATTTGGCATTTTAGTGATGGCGTGGGTACCCCAAACCTGGGATACGATTCGCGATGGCTACTGTTCAACTAATCTGGTATTTATTATCCTGTATGCCGTAGCCAGTTTACTGCTAACTATATACGCTATTTTGCAAAACGATTATGTGTTTACGGCGCTAAACGCACTGCTGACCATCGGCAGCGGCATCAATATGTTTTATAAACTCTTTCCCCGAAATCCCCAACATCAATGAAAACAATTGTACTGGCGTCCCGTAATGTGGATAAAATTGAAGAACTGTGTTCTACGCTTAAAGACTTTGGTGTAGAGTTAAAATCTGCGCTGGATTTTCCGGAGCTGAAAGAAGTAGAGGAGGATAAAAATACCCTCGAAGGCAATGCGCTTAAAAAGGCGCGCTATGTTTTTCAACAGACAGGCTTGCCGGCGCTGGGCGATGATACCGGCCTGGAAGTGGATGCGCTGGATGGGCGTCCCGGTGTGTATTCGGCCCGCTATGCCGGAGAAGACGTCACCTACCAGCAGAATGTGGATAAGCTGCTGGAAGAGCTGGCGGGTGTTGCACCGAAAGATCGTGGAGCCCAATTCCGAACGATAGTAGCCTTTGTGACGGAAAATGAAACGCATACTTTTGAAGGCGTTTGTCGGGGTAGAATCTTACGGGAAGAGAAGGGCACCGGCGGCTTTGGCTACGATCCGGTTTTTCAGCCTGCGGAGTATGAACAGACCTTTGCCGAGCTGGATGCGGAGATTAAAAACAAAATTTCGCATCGCGGCAAGGCGATAGAAAAGCTTACAGCTTTTCTTGGAAAGTGAAAAACTGATACTGAATAGCGATTAATTAATACATATTTACCAGAATCTCGTCAAAGTAGCTGACCGAACCATTTGGCCTGTACTTCGTTTGGGAGCGTTGCCGTTTTTATCAGCAGCAGTTGATGTTATAAACGGCGTGATTGCTCCGGTAGCGACCAGCTTCATAAAGTTATCTCGTTTCATATCCCGTCCTCTTTATTTGAGAATTTAACTATTCCATATGATATCGAACGAATGCTTCGATGGCTTCGTATTCAGCAAAGCCCAGCTTATCATAGAGTTTGGCTGTGTCGCGGTTTCGTGTTTCTGATCGCTGCCAGAATTCCCGCGGATCGGGGCCGGGGAAAAGGGGCCGGTCTTTCTGGGACTGATGCTTGAAGATAGCCCGACGTTTTTGTGCCAGCTCCTGCGGGCTCAGTGGCACGGCCATCTCAATTTCATTGATATCCCACTCTTGCCAGGCACCCCGGTAGAGCCACACATAACAGTCATCGATCCATGATTCATCTTTGCATTCGTCCAGTGCATTGAAAATGGCTTGCAGGCACACGCGATGCGTTCCATGGGGATCGGAAAGGTCGCCCGCGGCATAAATCTGATGCGGCTTTATGTCTTGCAGCAAGTCCACGATAATATCTACATCATCCTGCGAAAGCGGTTTTTTCTTAACGCGCCCTGTTTCATAAAAAGGAAGATCCAAAAAGTGAAGATGTTCTTCAGGTAAACCGCAAAACCGTCCGGCGGCTTTGGCCTCGCCGCGGCGAATCAATCCTTTAATATGTTTGATCTCGTCCGAATCAACCTGGCCGGGCTGCTTGTTTTTCACAAATTGTTTGATGTCGGAGAGCATGGTTTCGGCCTCATCTTCGTGGATATCAAACAAGTCGTTATAATCGGATACAAAATCGACAAATCGTACGACATCATCATCGAAAACAGCAATATTCCCTGAGGTCTGGTAGGCTACATGCACTTCATGGCCGTGCTCAATAAGTCGTAAAAGTGTGCCGCCCATAGAGATAACATCATCATCAGGATGCGGGCTGAACACAACTATGCGTTTCGGGAACGGATTGGCGCGCTCGGGCCGGTTGATATCTTCGGCGTTGGGCTTGCCGCCGGGCCACCCGGTGATGGTGTGTTGCAGTTCGTTGAAAACCTTTAGATTGATGTCGTACGCCGGGCCATGCTGTGTTAACAATTCGCCCATGCCGTGTTCATTGAAGTCTTCGTCGGTCAGTTTTAGCACGGGTTTATCTACTTTTTTACACAGCCATACTACACTTTTGCGTATAAGAGCCTCATCCCATTTGCAGGAAGTGAGCAGCCAGGGCGTTTTTTGCCGCGTGAGTTCGGCCGCCGCTGCATCATCTAAAATGACGGTCGCGTTCGAATGATCCTGCAGGTAGGTGGCGGGTACTTTTTCCCGAATTTCGCCCTCTACAGTTTCTTTAACAATCGGTGCTTTGCCTTCACCCCAAGCCATCAGAAAGATTTGTTGTGCATCTAAAATAGTACCGATGCCCATTGTAATTGCCCGGCGCGGGACGTTTTCTTCGCCAAAAAAATCGCTCGCAGCGTCTTTGCGTGTTATCTGGTCGAGGGTGATAAGACGAACGCGTGAATCGGGTCGGGAGCCCGGCTCGTTGAACCCGATATGGCCGGTGCGGCCAATCCCCAGTAGCTGGATGTCGATACCGCCGGCTTCCCGAATCTTTTCTTCATACTGCTTGCAATATTCAGCGACATCTTCTTCGGGAATAGTGCCGTCGGGAATGTAGATTTGTTCTTCGGGTATATCAATGTGATCAAAAAGATGTTCATGCATAAACCGCACGTAGCTCTGCAGCGAATCGGGCTGCATGGGGTAGTACTCGTCCAGGTTGAAGGTGATGACATTCCTGAAGCTGAGGTTATGTTCCTGATGGGTGCGAATAAGCTCATCATAAATTTGGGTTGGCGTTGAGCCGGTAGCAAGTCCCAGAACGGTAGTTTTACTCTGCTCATTTCGTTGCCGTATTAAAGATATAATTTCATCGGCAACAGCTTTTGAAGCTTGGGAGGCATCATCAAATATTGTTGTGGGAATATGCTCGTAGTAGGTTTGTTTTTCGGTTACATCTTTTGGCAGCATACAGGAATATTGGATTAGTAAAAAAGTTTGGGTATCGTGTACCGAATTATAAATAAATGTAGTCAGAAAAGTACAATGATATTTGGCTATGGTACAACGTGCTGAAAGGCTTATTTCGCTGGATGCGTTTCGTGGCATTACGATTGCAGCTATGATCCTGGTCAACAATCCCGGGAACTGGTCCCATGTTTATCCTCCCTTGCTACATGCCGATTGGCACGGTTGGACACCCACCGATCTTGTCTTTCCCTTCTTTTTATTTATTGTTGGGGTTGCTATGACCTACTCCTTTAATAGCATGCTGGACAAGGGAGTGAACAAGAGGCAAATTTATAAAAAAGTTTTTATCCGCTCGCTTTTATTATTTGGGATCGGGCTTTGTATGACTATTTTTCCGGTTGTGCGTTTTGAGCCGTTACGGCTGGTTGATTTTTCTACATTACGCATTATGGGGGTGTTGCAGCGTATTGGGTTGTGCTACCTTTTTGCTTCTATTATCTATTTAGAGTTTAGAAAGCCTGTTTATCAGGCTACCTGGGTTGTGGGATTGCTTGCATCTTACTGGGCTGTCATGATGCTTGTTCCCGTACCGGGCTATGGAGCAGGAGACCTTACGATGAAGGGGAACCTGGCTGCGTATGTAGATCAATCATTGATGGGAAACCACCTTTGGAAACCGGGTTGGGATCCCGAAGGACTATTGAGTACGATTCCCGCTATTGCCACAGTTCTGTTAGGAATACTAACTGGTTATCTTTTAAAGTCATCCCGGCATTCGAAAGCAGAGAAAGCAGGGTATCTTTTTTTAGCAGGCATTGGAGGACTTGCAGCCGGGCTTATTGCCGATTTCTGGTTTCCAATTAATAAGGGATTGTGGAGCAGTTCATATGTATTGTTCACGGGTGGGTTTGCTATGGTTTTTCTGGCTTTCTGTTACTGGGTGATTGATATTAAACAATACAAAAAGTGGGCGAAGCCTTTTGTTATTTTAGGGATGAATGCATTAGCAGTTTTTGTATTTTCATCTCTTTTAGCAAAACTATTATATCTTATCCCGCTTCCATCAACATGGGGTGCCGAAACGGTTAAGGATTTGATTTACACTCAGCTTTTATTACCCTTAGCAAGTCCGGTTAATGCATCGTTACTGTTTGCTGTCTTTTACTTGTTATTTTGGACGTGGATAATGTATTTGCTATACAAAAGGAAGATTTTTATTAAAATTTAATATCAACTTTATAAGCCAATACGTGCATAGTGGAATTCTCCTTCATTGATTACATTGTTATTGTACTGTACCTGGCCGGGGTTGCTTTTATCGGGATTAAAATTGCGGGCAGGCAAACATCAACATCCGATTATTTTCTCGGCAGCCGTGACATCCCGTGGTGGGCGGTACTTTTTTCGGTAGTAGCGACGGAAACAAGTACACTTACGTTCATCAGTATTCCGGCGGTAGCTTATGGAGGAAACCTTACGTTCCTGCAAATTACGCTCGGCTACATCGTGGGACGTATTCTGGTTAGCATCTATTTTTTACCCAAGTATGCTGAAGGAAATCTGGCAACGGCGTACCAGTTTTTGGGCAACCGATTTGGCCAGTCTATGCGCAATGCTACAAGCACCACCTTTATGGTAACACGCCTATTAGCCGATGGCGTACGGCTTTTTGCCACGGCCATACCACTGGCCGTTATCTTGCGGCTGGGCGGTGCATTTGTAGGCTGGACAGATTTTGAAGTCTATGTGCTGTCAATATTGGTTATCTCATTTATAACGGTGCTTTACACGCTCATCGGGGGTATTAAAGCCGTGGTCTGGATGGATGTGATGCAGATGGGGGTTTATATCGGCGGGGCCGTTTTTGCCGGAGGAATTATTATTGCCGATCTGCCCAATGGGTTATCCGGTGCCATTAATATGGCAAGCGAAGCAGGAAAATTGCAAATACTAAACTTCGGGTTTGAGATGGGTTTCGCTGATTTTATCGCCCAGCCGTATACTTTCTTTACAGCGCTCATTGGCGGAGCGGTTTTCTCTGTGGCCTCACATGGAACAGATCAGCTTATTGTACAGCGGTTGCTCACCACGCGCAACCTCAAAGACAGCCAGAAAGCGCTGGTTTGGAGTGGGGTAGTGGTTGCCTTGCAGTTTGCGCTGTTTTTAGGCATTGGGCTACTGCTTTATGGTTTCTACAATGCCCAAACTCCCGAAGCATTGGGATTAGCTACAACGGATGAAATCTTTGCCAAATTTATTGTTGAGCAGCTGCCTGTAGGGCTATCGGGATTAATTGTGGCCTCGCTGTTTGCAGCGGCTATGAGCAGCTTAAGTTCATCCTTGAATTCGCTGGCTTCTTCTACGACACTCGATTTATATAAACCCTATTTTGGCAAAAGCAATACCCAGGCAGAAGACCTGAAAATTTCACGCATTATCACCATCGGTTGGGCTATTATTTTGACGGCCTCAGCCTTCTTTTTTGCCTTTTTGCAGTTGCAGGAAGGTGAACGTCCGGCCGTAGTTGAGCTTGGATTGGGTATTGCCTCCTATACCTACGGAGGGTTACTTGGTGCTTTTCTATTGGGACGCATGTTTACAAAACCTGATAAAAAGGATGCACTCATTGGTTTCTTTGCCGGGCTTGTCTCACTGCTTTTTATGGTAAAGGGACCTATCCAGAATATGTTGCCGGGAGATGGTTTAGCCATCGCATGGCCGCTCTATACCGTGGTGGGAAGTTTTGTAGTGTTACTTGTTGGTAATATTTCATGCTGGATACGAAATCGGAACTGATTATGTAGATCATGATGGGAAAGCAGGTATACATTTTACTTCTGTTGCTTTTTATAGCAGCCTGTAATAATGGAAAAAAGCGAGTTCCATCATCAGTCGGAAATATTGCGGCTATTGATAGTTTGGTAATTGATGAAATAGAGCAGAATCATATTCCCGGTGCCGTACTCCGGATTCAAAAAGGGGATAGCATTCTTCATCAAAAAGCATACGGGCATGCTCAAAAGTATGATTTTGATTTGAAGAAGCTGGAGAATCCTGAAGCAATGACCGCAGCGCATTTGTTTGATTTGGCTTCGCTGACCAAGGTGTTCGGCACAACGTTTGGCATCATGCTTTTGGTTGATGAGGGTAAGATAAACCTTGATGATCCAATCCATAAATGGTTGCCCGGGTTTAGTACAGGAGAAAAAAAAGAGATCACTATACGTCATCTGTTGACACACTCGGCCGGTTTATACCAATGGAAACCCACGTATTACCATGCTTCGAATAAAGCAGAGCAATATGATTATATCGCTAAATTGCCGCTCAAATGGTCGGTTGGCGAAGCGCGCCATTACAGCGATTTGGGCTTTATGTTACTGGGCGAAATCATTGAGCGCATTTCGGGAAAAAGATTGGATGCATATTTGGAAGAAGAACTCTTTCGTCCTTTCGACCTTCGACATACGACTTTTAACCCGATAAAGAAAGGCTTTGCCAAAATTGCCGCTACTTCGCACGGCAACGTTTTTGAGCGGCACATGGTATACGACAGTACGTTTGGTTATGATGTGGATGTAGACCCGAAGTCATGGGATGAGTGGCGTAAGTCTACATTGCGTGGAGAAGTGAACGACGGGAACGCCTGGTACGCCGCCGGTGGAGTGGCAGGGCATGCCGGTCTGTTTTCAACTGCCGATGATTTACAAAAGCTGGTAAGCCTGTTATTACAGAAGGGAGAATATGATGGCAAACAGATTATTTCAGCTTCTGTGATTGATACTTTTTTAACGCAAAATGAATTTAATAACGGCTTGGGCTGGGCGATGGATCCCGATGTGATTTCAGCTGAAGGAGCGCCGCCGGGCACGTTTGGTCATACCGGTTTTACGGGTACGAATGTTGTGGTTATCCCAGTGAAAGACCTTTCTATCATTCTGTTAACGAATCGCCAGAATGTGGGTGTACAGCCCTCGGGTTACTATTATGATCTAAGCAAACTGCGACAGCAAATTTTAAACACCGTTTTAAATAATTTAGGATAAGAAGGGTAGCCTAAATTGTTTTTGGGGGATTTATTCAATATTCTACGGCGAATATGGAGTCAGGGTTAAATTAATATCAGTCATATCTCAATCTATGGGTAAAAAGCATTTCCTTACAATTCTGATTTACACCTTAACTTTCTTCCTTTGTGGTGCGCGACCGGCCGACGCCCAGTATGCTTCAGAAAATCTTTTCTATATGGTTGATTCTGAAGACTCTTTTCAGAGCTTTAAGGAAAATATTGAGCATATTTCCATTGCTGCACCGCAGGTTTATGAAATTACCAAAACAGGTGTGATTTATGGCGGGGTGGATTCCCGGTTGATGAAAATTGCGAAGGAAAATGATGTAAAGGTGATGCCTTTAGTAATGAATCCGGGATTCGATCGCGAACTGTTTCATGCATTTTTGAACGATTCGGCCGCCAGGAAACGAGCCATTCGCACGATGGTAAAGCTGGCAAAAAAACACGATTTTTACGGCTGGCAGTTTGATTTTGAAAATATTCATATCTCTGACCGGGAAAACTTCACCGAATTTTATACGAATACCGCAGAGGCCTTGCATAAAGAAGGGTTTAAGCTCTCTGCTGCCGTTGTACCAACCGATACTGATTTTGACTTAAAGACAGCGTATAACCGATTTTTGTATGAATATTGGCGGGGTGTGTACGATTTGAAAGCGCTGGCAGAGGTGGGCGATTTCCTCTCGATTATGACCTATTCGCAGCACACGCGGCGCACGCCTCCGGGACCGGTAGCCGGTATTCCGTGGATGAAAGAGATGGTGGACTATATGTTAGATATTGGCATTGAACCGCAGCGAATTTCACTCGGCATCCCTTTCTATTCTACGTATTGGTTTGCTGATTATAATGAGGAGCAAGGTGGTTTTGTGAACGGGAGCGGAGCTTCGTATAAAAAAGCAAAGAGCCTGATAGAAAGAAATGATGCAAACATTGTTTGGATGGATGAGCAAAAGGTCAACTATGCTGTGTGGAGCAGGGGTGGCGTCTTTGAATATGCATTTCTTGAAGATGCCCGCTCGTTAAAGCATAAGCTCGATCTGCTTAAAGATTATAAATTGCGTGGAATTTCTGTCTGGCGTATCGGGCAGGAAGATCCGGCAGTATGGGATGTATTTCAATCTGAGAAGATAACAACGAAATAGAAAGCTAAAGAATCAATCATAAACATTAATCATTCCGGTTTTTATATCGGGAAAGTTTGCGAGGATTATATGGAAAAAAGAATACCATTACTGCTGTGTCTGTTTTTGTTTCCCATATTAGCATGGGGCCAAAGCACACAGTATACAATAACAGGAACAGTCGTTCATTCACAAACGGGTGAGCCACTGGCCGGTGCCAATATTCAATTCCAGGATTTGGTTATTGGAACTTCAGCAGATTCAGAAGGGGACTTCACGCTGACGACATCGTTAGAACCGGGTGAATATACGTTGAATGTGACTTTCATCGGTTTTAAACGTAATCAACTTCCACTTACACTTGGTAATGAAACAGAGGTGGACCTCGGCCAAATTACATTACAGGAGGACATCATTGGGACCGAGGAACTGGTGATTACGGGTGCTTCTGCATTAACCAGTAAAAAAAGGTTTGGGAATAGCATTTCTACCGTTAATGCTGAAGAACTGGAATCTACCGGGGCCACGCAAATCGACCAGGCACTGGCTGGTAAAATCGCCGGTGCTTATATTCAGCAAAACTCAGGCAACCCGGCCGGCGGTATAAGCGTTCGGCTTCGTGGAACAAGCACATTCTTGGGGCAGGCAAGCCCTTTGTATATTGTTGACGGAGTTATTGTCAACAATGATTCGCCTGAGTTGATCGATGTGGGCGGAACCGCAACAAACCGGTTAGTTGATCTCAATCCCCAGGATATTGCACGTATTGAGGTCGTAAAAGGCGCTGCCGCCGCTGCTCTCTATGGTTCCAGGGCGAACAATGGGGTGGTACAGATTTTCACGAAACAGGGACAGGCGGGCCGTACGAATATCACGTTTTCTTCCGAAGTAAATATAGCCCAGATTCGCAAAACGCTTGATGTAAACATGGCAACAAACGACCAGGGAGAGTTTATCGGCAATGATGGAAATCCATTACCTGATGAAGCTGATGACACTCCGGGACGCCGTTACGATTTGCAGGATGATATCTTTCGAACAGCAGTGGGTACCAATCAGTATCTTTCTGTATCGGGCGGATCCGGCGACACACGTTACTTTATGTCGGGGTCATATAAAGATAATGAAGGGATTGTTGATGGGTCGAATTTTAAGCGGGGAACCGTTCGGCTAAACCTTGATCAAACGCTTTCCCAGTGGGCTGATATTTCAGTTAACCTAAACTATTCAAACAGCCGTAGCCAGGAAGTACCCAATGGCGGGCTTAATTCTTCTTACGGCGCATTAACCGGATTTATATTTGGTCCTAATACCTTTAACCCGTACCCCGATCCGGAAACAGGCGATTACCCGGGCGGCGCACTTGCGAACCCGCTGGAGGTGATCGACAAATATGACTTCCAGCAAGACGTAAACAGGATAATAGGAAGTGCTAAATTGACATTAGCTCCATATGATGGGTTGTCTATCGACCATACCCTTGGCCTCGACACTTACAGCCAGGTGGCTACCGCATTTATCCCGGCCAATACTACCGCCCCCGGGCTGACCAGCGGGTTTGGGCGGCGCTCGGAGCGGGAGTTTCTCCAAATGAATAACGACTTAAATATTCGTTATCAAAACACATTGGCGGGGTCGCTGGAATCAACCACACTGGTTGGTGGAACGCTGCAATACGAAAATAGCCAGACAATCGGTCTCCAGGCAGAGAATTTCGTGCTTGGTGTTGAAACCGTTGATGGCGGGGCTGATTTTGCCCAGCCAGGCGAATCTCGAAGTGAAATAGTCATTTACGGCGCGTTTGCTCAGCAAACGTTCGGCTACAAAGATCGGTATTTCATTACCGGTGCCGGGCGCTTCGATGCTTCTTCTGTTTTTGGTGAAAGCGAACGCTGGCAGTTTTTCCCTAAGTTGAGCGGATCGTATGTCGTATCGGAAGAGCCTTTCTGGCAAAAATCTTCACTTAGTAACGTAATCAACAGTTTTAAGTTGCGGGCCTCTATCGGCGCTTCTGGCGGCCAAACGGCAATCGGTGCATTTGACCGATTCAACCTTTTTGCACCTGCATCCGTAAACGGCCGAAAGGGGGTGCTTCCTTTTACGCAGCGCGGTGCGCTTGATGTAAAGCCCGAACGCCAGCAAGAGCTTGAGATCGGTTTTGATGCCAGCCTGTTTTCCGACCGGATTGGAGTTGAATTCACCTGGTACGATCAACACACCGATGACCTGCTGCTGTTCCGTACTATCGCCCCTTCTACGGGCTATCTCTCACAGCTCGGTAATTTCGGTGAGCTTGATAACACGGGGATAGAATTTTTAGTAAAGGCGGTGCCCGTTAATACCCGTAACGTGCAGTGGAGTTCAACGGTAACATTTGCAGCTAACGAGAATGAAGTAAGCGGGGTCGAGGGTGGTACCCTTATCATTCCCGAATCTTTTGGACAGGTGGCGGCTATCAACGGTGAGCCGCTGGGCGTATTCTACAGCGACGCTTTCGAGCGTGATGCGAATGGAGATATTGTTTACGATGAAAACGGCCTCCCGGTTGAAGCTTCTACTGACCAAATTATCGGCGACCCGAATCCCGACTGGACCGGTTCGTTTATTAACGACGTGAGTGTGGGACGTAACTGGAATTTCCGGGCACAGTTTGATGTGTCATACGGGAATGATGTATTCAACTTTACCGAGCGCCTGGGTTCTTTGAGTGCTTTTGGCACCCTGTATACCTATGAAAAAGAGCTGGAAGGCGAATTGCCGGCCGGTTATAACGCCCGTGTATTCGGTATCTTTGAAAACTGGGTTGAAGACGGTTCCTACATTAAGCTGCGCGAACTGTCTGCATCGTACACATTCTTTCCCAAATCCATGGGTTTCAGAAGCCTGAAGCTGAGTTTGATAGGGCGTAACTTGTTCTCTATCGACAGTTATAACGGATACGATCCCGAAACCAATGTGGGCGGGCAGCGCACCGCAGTACGAGGATTCGACTTTGTACAGGTACCGATTCCGCGCAGTATCATATTGGGTGTAACAGCTAATTTTTAACAAGAGGGATGATTAATTATGAAAAAGTTTAATAAAAGTATTCGTAAAATTTCGATTCTGGTTTTAGTGTTTGTCGTTGCCATGGGGTGCGATTTAGATGTATCGAATCCCAATGCGCCGACGGATGAGGACGTGCTTAATTCCGCCGAAGGAATTGAGGCATACACTGTGGGAATGCAGGGCTATTTTGCAGGAAGTGTATATGATAATATCGTGCTGAATACCGGGGTAACTACCCGCGAAGTAGCCATCAACACAACCTTTACCAGCCTCATAGAGCTTGAAGAAGGAGGCACAGCACTGCCACCGGAAAACAGCCGGGTTAACAGCATTTGGATCGGTCTGATGCGACTTATCAATATGAACGATCAGATCCTGAACAATGCTCCGGGCGTTATCAATGTTGATGCTGATCTCAGTGGTATAATAGCGCTATCAAGTGTCTATAAGGCCATGGCGCTGGGCTATGCCGTGCAATCTTTTGAGCAGTCGCCCTTAAGTGCCGGGAATAATGCGGAGTTTGCATCCAGAGAAGAAGTGCTTACTACCGCATTGAACTTGCTGGATAATGCACAACAGCAAATTAGTTCCACGCCGCCGTCGGATAACTTCAACAATAGCATCATGCTTTCCGGGTTTGACCTGCAAAACACGATTTATGCCTTGCAAGCTCGCTATAATCTTTTTGCGGGCAACTATCAGGAAGCTATTGATGCGGCAAACCAAGTAGATGTTTCCGCTACGTCGGTATTTAGTTACGACGGATCAACCAGCCGCAACCCGCTTTTTGACGGAGTAGCCAGCGGCGATGAAGGTCAGGAGTATGCTCCGCGCGATAACTTTGGCACTTCGTTGTTTCAGTCGGGCGATCAGCGCCTTGATTTCTACCTGAATAGCGTGGATGAAAGCAGCACACCCAATGGGTTGCCCATTGATGAACTTGTGGGTTTTGCTACCACTCCCGATGCTGATATTCCGGTTTATCTGCCTGGTGAGATGGCCCTGATTAAAGCGGAAGCCTATGTGAGATTAGGTGCGGCCCAGTATCCTAATGCGGTTGTAGAAATCAATAATGTTCGTACAAAAACGGCGGCTGAAGATCCCTTTGGTGTTGGAGCGGAATTACCACCTTACTCGGGTCCGGTGACAGAAGAGGCACTGTTGGAAGAGATCTTTTACCAACGCAGCGCCGAACTTTACCTGTCGGGCATGCGGTTTGAGGATATGCGCAGGTTAAATCGCCCTGTACCATCTGATGATCCGCCACTGACAGCTCCGCGTAACCGGGTGTATTATCCATATCCTACACAAGAGCGGCAGAATAATCCTAATACTCCGGCCAATCCTGCAATTTAACATCTTTAGACCTGGCAGGTTTCAAAACCTGCCAGGTCTCTTTTTAAAACTTGACTCTAAGGTAAGCCTATGAAACGCGTAACCGGAATAGGAGGTATCTTTTTTAAGACGGATGATCCCGAAGCAACCAAGCAGTGGTATAAAAAACATTTGGAGATAAACAGCGGGCCCTACGGGGGGACGTTTGAATGGCGCCATGCTTCAGATAAAGATAAAAAAGGATTTACGGCCTGGAGCCCCTTTTCTGAGGACAGCGACTATTTTGATCCAAGTGAAAAGGAGTTCATGATCAACTACCGGGTTGAGAACCTTGAAAAACTGCTGGAGGTTCTAAAAGAAGAAGGCGTCAAAGTAGTTGGAGAGATGGAAGAATTCGAATACGGTAAGTTTGGCTGGATTATCGATCCCAATGGCGTAAAAATTGAGCTTTGGGAGCCTAACGATGAAGTGTATGATACCATCGTGGAAGAGGATCAATCGAACAAAAGCAGTTAACTTATTCAACCTTATACTTTCTCTGCCGGTAAAAGACCTCAAATGTAGTGTTTTTTATATTAAAGCGGATCATGTACGCAAGCGCCTCGGCTTCGTTTTCGAAAAAGAGGAATCCGCGAATATATTCATCGGGAAATAAATCGGTTTTTCGCAGCGCTTTCAGTTCCCACACTTCACGCTGGTCCCGCAGTCCGTTGCGATGGATTTCACGATTTTGCTGGTTAATTTCATAGTTGATGGTATCTTCCTGGCGCTGTTCGCTCAACGCTTCCCGTTTTTCCGGGTTCTCTTCCATGATCGACTGGCCAATGGAAGCGGCTTGACCAATGACATAAAGTACGGTGCTTGTTTTTTGGTTGGCAATGGAACGGGATATCGCCATATCTTTTCGTATTAATTCCTGTTCGGGATTTACAGCTTTTCGAGTAGCGAATATGGGATCCGACTCACGCGGAAGATTTCCACTTATATTTTTATAGGCTTCGTAAGAGAACTGGAGCGGATCAACCCGTAAAACCGAATCTGTGGTATTGACAATCTCCACATCCATCACAAAACGATCCCCCAGATGGCGGTAGTACGACATGGTGAGCTCGATGCCATTTTCCTGAAGGTGAACGTATTCGGTGCCCTGGTTAAACGTGGTGTTTTCGGCCTGGGGTGTCATCCGAAATACCGGCCGGGGCGAGCAAGCTTGTAAAAAAATCATCAATGAGAGTGAAAGAAAAAGCGATTTCATCACAACGCAGTTTTTGTTCCCTTTTAATACAAAGTATAAATCACTCCATTTTTTTCATACCACATGTTCATGTGAATTTATGATTTCGAGAAAATATTAATTTACCGGTGGAAGTTATTAACACAACACGTAACTAAATTTAACCGGCTTTGACCGACAGAGGTACTATTATGAAAACAGCAATCGGCATTCTCTCCCTATTTTTAATGATTTCCTGCGATGTTAGCTCCGGCACGCGTGGCCCCGAGGGCCCGCCGGGACCTGCCGGGCCTGTGGGGCAGGGCTTTGAAGTAGAGGCAGATTTCAACCAGAGCAATAACTATTCCCAAATATTCGCTTTCCCTGAAAGCGCTGAGGTATTAGACACCGATATTGTCGTTGTTTATTGGCTATTTGAAGTGAACGAACAAACCGGCAACGATGTGTGGCAGCAGCTGCCGGCCACTGTTTTCTTTCAGGATGGACAATTCCAATACGCTTTTGATCATACCCTGGCGGATGTCCAGCTGTTTTTACAGGGCAATATTGACCTAAATACGCTGGGTACCGGTTATACGCAGAATCAGCTTTTCAGGGTAGCAATTTTGCCGGTTGATTATGTTCAAAGTAATAACATCAACCTGAATGATATGGATCAGGTAATGGGCGCCGTGAAACACAGCCAGAATTTAGAGCGGATAAAGTTATAAACACTGTAACACATGCCAAGTTTTCAAAACCTGGCATGTGTATTAATCTATAGTCAGGTGCTCAATCTTGGTATAACTTTTCATCTCCTGATGATATTCGAGGAATTTTTCCCTGCCGCCAAAGAAACTTAACACTTCCTCTCGGTTTATTTTTGTAAGTCTCGAACTCAGAATTGCAGGGTATGAAGAAAATATCCAATTTGAATACTCTTCCACGAAATTATGATGAACAGGGTTATGATGGATGTAGTGGATGAGCATAAGCAGATAATTTTCAGAGTCTACCTTTATACGCTTAAATGGTTTTTGAAATAAGCTTCCAGTACGATTATAAACCTTGTTAATAGATTTGGTATACGATATGAAAAAATTCCTGAATTGATTGCTAATCATTTTGGAATTAGACTTGCCAAGTTTCTGAAACTTGGCAAGTCTTTCTTTGCTTCGCGTATTGATAAGAAAATGGAAGTGGTTAGGAAGCAGACAATATGCCCAGACATCAACAAGTTCTCCTAAATATTCATCCCACTGCTTTAGAAAGAAATCGTAATTTTTTCTTTCGTAAAAAATATTCTGCTGATTATTACCACGATTGTATACATGATAAAAATGACTTGATTTAAATGGCGGCTTATAATTTTTCATTATCCAATGGCTATAACACATGCCAAGTTTTCAAAACCTGGCATGTGTACGAAATTGTTTACTTCTCGTACGCCAGATTAGAGCCCAGCCATCGCTCAACTTCCTCCACGGTCATTCCTTTACGCCGGGCGTAATCTTCAACCTGGTCTTTGGAAATATTCCCGACGTTAAAATAACTCGATTCCGGATGCGCAAAATAGAGGCCGCTTACCGAAGCCGCCGGGGTCATCGCCAGGTTTTCGGTGAGTTCTATGCCCGTCAATTCCGGCACATTCAACAGGTCAAACAGGATAGGCTTTTCGGTGTGATCCGGTTGGGCCGGGTAGCCGGGCGCGGGACGAATACCGGTGTACTTTTCGCGAATAAGATCGTTGTTCGTAAAGCCTTCATCCGGCGCGTAGCCCCAGTACTGCTTCCTTATTTTCTCGTGCATCAGCTCCGCCAGGGCTTCCGCCAGGCGGTCGGCCAGTGATTTGGTTAGAATGGCATTATAATCATCGTGGTCGTCCTCAAACTGTTTCACCAGCTCCGGTACGCCAATGCCCGCAGTGACGGCGAAACCACCTACATGATCAGCCAGGCCGGTTTCTTTGGGCGCTACAAAATCACTTAAAGCTTTATTGGGCTGGCCCCGCCGCTTCTCCGATTGCTGACGAAGGGCGTGGAAAGTGGTAAGCACTTCATCCCGATTTTCATCGGCGTACACCTCAATATCATCACCCACGGAATTGGCCGGGTAAATACCGATTATGGCGTTGGCTTTAACCAGTTTTTGCTTGATGATGCGGTCGAGCAGTTCATTGGCATCATCATAAAGTTTACGCGCCTCTTCGCCGTATTTTTCATCTTCCAGCACGTCGGGGAATTTGCCCTTCATCTGCCAGGCGATAAAAAACGGTCCCCAGTCGATATAATTACGTATTTCCTCCAGCGGGTAATCGTTAAACACCTGCGTGCCCAGATTGTTGGGTTTTTTAACGTCGGCCGATTCCCAGTCGATCTGCGTCTTGTTTGCCCGCGCATCTTCAAGTGAAAGGTAGTTTTTGCGCCGCGAGCGGCTTTCGTGCTGGTCGCGCAGCTTCAGATATTCCTGTCTCTTCTTTCTGACGAACTCATCGCGCAGCGTTTTTGATACAAGATTACCCGTCACCGATACGCTGCGGGAGGCGTCCAGCACATGTACTACCGGTTGATCGTACTGCTGCTCAATCTTCACCGCGGTGTGCATGCGTGAAGTCGTGGCGCCCCCGATCATCAGCGGCTGCTTGAAATCCTCTCGTTTTAATTCCTTGGCCACATGCACCATTTCATCCAGCGAAGGCGTAATCAGGCCGCTTAGCCCGATGATATCAACGTTATTTTTGCGAGCTTCCTCCAGGATCTTTTCCGCCGGCACCATCACGCCGAGATCAATCACATCAAAATTATTGCAGCGCAGCACCACGGCCACGATGTTCTTGCCGATATCGTGCACGTCGCCCTTCACGGTGGCCAGCAATACCTTGGCCTTTGGTTCGCTGTTTTGGTTCTTCTCTTTTTCTTCTTCAATATATGGAATGAGATGCGCCACACCTTTCTTCATAACGCGGGCACTTTTCACGACCTGCGGCAAGAACATTTTCCCCGCTCCGAACAGGTCGCCCACCACGTCCATGCCGTTCATCATGGGACCTTCAATCACCTCAATCGGTTGATCGTATTTTTGCCGGGCTTCTTCCAC
>JAFGWN010000075.1 GCA_016937115.1 Balneolaceae bacterium
ATGACTAAAAATTATATAGTTAAAATATTTATATTATCCTTTAATATTTTATATTAAGATATGTAAACACTTCAATATTAAACAGGGGTATTATGAGAAACAGATACAAGCTACTCTTTCTGTGCTTTTCATTTTTGCTACTATCGCAAACAGGATGGGCACAGTTTACAGTTACAGGAACGGTAACCGATGCAAGTACTGATGAGCCGTTGATCAGCGCCAATATATTTCATCAACCTACCGGCCGCGGTACTACAACCGATACAAATGGCCAATTCTCCATAGAGCTACCCGGCGAATCGGCGACAATACGTATTAGTTTTATTGGATACATCTCTCAAACCGTGGAAGTAAGTCCAACAAACAATGAGATTACTGTAGCACTGAAACCAGATGTTGCCAACCTTGATGAACTTGTTGTAACGGGTTTGGCCAGTAGCGTCAAGCGTGAAAACCTTGCTAATGCGGTCTCTTCGGTAAGTGCTGAAGAACTGGTTGGTTCATCACCCAAGCAAACATTAAGCGCGAGTCTTTATGGTAAGGTTCCTGGAGCCAATATCAGCTCTAACTCCGGTGCACCGGGGGGAGGTATTTCTGTTAAGCTGCGTGGAGTTACCACTATCAACGGTTCTTCGGAACCGCTATATATTGTTGATGGCATTTACCTGAATAACGATGCTATTGCCAACGGATCGAATGCTGTAACAGCAGCGGCGGCTGGTGGTAGTGCATCAAACCAGGATAATCCGGTAAACCGGGTTGCCGATTTAAACCCTGATGAAATTGAAAGCATTGAAATTCTGAAAGGCGCATCAGCGGCTGCTATTTATGGGCAACGTGCTTCAGGCGGGGTTGTTATTATTACCACCAAACGGGGCAAAGGCGGCAAAGCAGAATTCAGCGCTTCGCAATCAATTGGTTTCACCACCATCCAAAAAAAATTAGGCCAACGTCAATTTACTGCAGCAACAGCTGAGGCCTCTTTTGGTGCTCCTGGTTTAGCTCTTTACAATGATGCGGTAGCAAACGATCGTTTTCTTGATTACGAAGAACTTTTATATGGACAGGAAGGTATTCTTTCCAAAACACAGCTTAGCAGTAGCTTCGGAAATGAATCCACCAGCTTTTATGTAAGTGGATCTTTACAGGATGATGAAGGAATCATTAAAACAACCGGATATGAAAAACAATCAATCCGAGCCAATGTTGATCACCAGTTCACAGATAAATTCAATGTACAAGTTTCGTCTAACTATATTCATTCTGTGTCGAATCGGGGATTAACGGGTAATGATAATACGGGTACAACGTTTGGGGTTTCCCAAGTCGCCACACCTAACTTTATTGATCTTCGTCCTGTTAACGGAGCCTATCCTGATCACCCATTCAACACAGCTAATCAATTGCAAACACGCGACCTGTTTTCAAATAATGAAAGTACGAACCGTGTTTTAACTTCTGTTAAGGCTTCGTATGAAATTTTACGCAATACGCGAAATATTTTGAATTTTCAATTCACCGGCGGCGTTGACTTCTACAGCCAAAAGAACAAACTGATTTTCCCAAGTATTCTTCAGTTTGAGAGCATCAGCCCACAACCCGGAACGCTTGTTGAAACCAGCACTGATAATCTGAATACAAATACACAGGCTATTTTGGTACATACCTTTATTCCTTCAGCCGAAATTACGTTGGTTTCTCAAGGGGGTTACACATCCTTTAATAATGACCAAAACATCGTTTCAATTGTTGGCCGGGGTATTATTGGATCGCAAACAAATATTGACCAAACTAATACACAGGCCACGAACCAAACCCGCGTTTTCCAGCGCGACAGAGGATTTTTTCTACAGGAAGAATTCAACTATGATGATACATACATTGCCACCATCGGGGTACGGGCTGACAAATCAGACCGAAACGGCAACGTGAATAAGTTCTACTACTATCCTAAAGCCTCGGTTGCTTGGAATCTGACCAACGAAGATTTCTGGAAAAGTGAGACGATCAGCAACTTTAAGCTGCGTGCCGCTTACGGCCAAACCGGAAATTTGTCCGTATTCGGATCTAAGTTTACGTCATTAGGCCCATCCAACATCGGCGGTTTCAATGGTGTTCTAATCACCAACACCCGTGGATCGGAAGACATTAAGCCCGAGCGGCAAAAAGAATTTGAAGCCGGTTTTGATCTTAGTGTCTGGGAAGGGGCAGCAAACTTAAGTGTCACGGTCTATGAGAAGAATATTTCTGACCTGTTGCTACAGCGGGAGCTGGAACCTTCCACGGGCTTTAGTTTTGAGACATTTAACGGCGGCGGGTTGCGTAACCGCGGTATTGAAGCCAGCCTTGATTTACATCCGGTACGAAATGACAACTTCCAGTGGTCATCCACGTTTAACTTCTCTAAAAATGAATCAGAAGTTACAGAACTCTCGGTTCCCGCTTTTGATGTAGGTGGTTTTGGTACTTCATTAGGCGTTTACAGAGTTGAAGAAGGAAAATCTGCAACCCAAATTGTAGGGCTTGATCCTGCAAAGGATGGCAGTGGAATTATCACCAAGCAATTGGGAGACGGAGAACCAGACTTCCGCCTGTCCTGGTTTAACCAGTTTAACATTTTCAAAAATGTAGACTTTTCTTTCTTGCTGGATTGGAAAAAAGGAGGGGATGTCATCAACCTTACCGAGCTACTGTCAGACCTTAACGGTACAACGGCCGATTATGATGATACTGATCTTACCTACCCTGATTATGTAAATGAAGCCGGCGGTATTACAGATGACACTCCAAACGGTGTTAAACGCTTAAGTTTACTGGGGGTTAGTACCCGGCAATTTGTACAGGACGGATCATACCTGAGAATGCGGGAAATTGGACTTTATTACAACATTCCTCTTTCGACACTCTCACAAATAAGCAATGGATTAAGAGGCATTCGCATAGGTGCATCTGCAACCAACTTATTTACCATTTCGCCTTATAGAAGCTATGATCCAGAGGTATCGAACTTCGGGAATCAGCCGATTGCTCAAGGTATCGAGGTTGCACCATACCCCTCTACTAAACAGTATTACCTCCATCTAACTATCGATTTTTAATCCAAGGCACTTAACTATTATGAAAAACTCACATTATCGTTTATTGATTATCCCGGTGCTATTGGTTACGCTGGTATGCGCCGGCTGTAATGTTTTTAATATTGAAGACAGACCGGATCCAAATAACTCTGAGCTCAACGGAGTTATCTCGAATCCGAGCCGGGCAGATATTAATACACTTGCTACAGGTACAGAATCAAGCCTGCGTACCGACTTACGTATTTATCATATCAATCTTGGTATGATAGGTCGTGAAATGTATCGCTTCTTAGCTGCTGAACCTCGAAACACTCAGGATTTACTGGGCGGAGGATCTTCTATACTTGATCCGGGTTCATTTTATACCAGTCGGCCATGGGCGGCATTCTATACCAGCATTCGAAATGCGAATATCCTGATTCAATCTGCCAGTTCCATCGAAGGGGGTACTCTCTCAGATGCTGAAAAGGAGGGCGTATTGGGATATGCAAATACGCTTAAAGCATATTCCTACTTACAGGCGCTTGACATGATGAATGAGAACGGCATTCGCCAGCAGAATCCAACAAATCCTCAAGAAACAGGGCCCCTGCTTAGCAAACAAGAAGGGTTTAACCTTATTATCTCTTTACTTGATGATGCGGCAAGCAGCCTGTCAAATGCAGGCGATGCTTTCCCTTTTACTCTTTCATCGGGTTTTGATGGATTCAGTACGCCCTCAGGCTTCCTTCAATTTAACCGTGCTCTTCGGGCCCGCGTAGCTGTTTATACGGAAGACTGGAATGGTGCTCTTGGATTCCTCAACAATTCATTCATTGATGCGACAGGCGATTTAAAGAATGGCGTGTATCATGTCTACTCAACGGATCCCAACGATGTTCTAAACCCGGTATTTGCCAATCCGCAATCAGGAGCCGGTGACAGCTGGGTGGCCCATCCTTCATTTGTCGAAGATGCCGAAGATGGAGATAACCGCGTGGTAGGTAACAAGGCAATATTA
Organism: Balneolaceae bacterium; assembly: GCA_016937115.1. Taxonomy (GTDB): domain Bacteria; phylum Bacteroidota; class Rhodothermia; order Balneolales; family Balneolaceae; genus SMO-BIN1. The sequence goes on from JAFGWN010000075.1 coordinate 4,078, forward strand.
CGCGTAGATGACGAAGGAGATCCAAATCCGGCAACCCTCGACGGCCTTACCAGCAGCTACGGCCTGTTTGTGTACAAATCACAGACAGCCCCCTTCCCGATTATTCGTAATGCAGAATTACTTCTCATTCGGGCAGAAGCAAACATCAACAGCAGTACACCCAACTTTGCTGCCGCTGTTAATGATTTAAATGTCATCCGTGACGAAGCGGGGCTTCCTCCTTACACCGGGCCGCTAACGCAAGAAGCTTTGAATGATGAAATGCTTAAACAGCGCCGGTATGAGTTGTTCTTTGAAGGACATCGCTGGGTCGACATGCGGCGATTCGATCGGCTGGATGAGCTACCGCTCGATCGCGAAGGTGATAATGTTTGGGTATCGTTTCCACTACCTGAATCAGAAAACATATAACATAGAATCTGATTTATAATAATTAAAAGCCGCCCTGAAATTTCAGGGCGGCTTTTTCTATTTGATAAAATTCATTTTGTATATTCATCCCTCATTTTAAAATGAAAATTATTCTATGACCTACGACTTTATTATTGTTGGAGCCGGTATTGTTGGTTTATCTACGGCATTTAAACTCTCCGAAACTTATCCGGATGCCCGCATACTTATTCTCGAAAAAGAAGACCGGGTTGCCCCTCACCAAACGGGAAATAACTCCGGGGTAATTCACTCAGGTATTTATTACAAACCCAACAGCTATCGCGCCAAAAACTGCGTGGATGGCCGGCACCAATTGGTGGATTTCTGTAAAGAGTACGATGTCACACATGAGATTTGTGGAAAAGTAATTGTAGCAACCCAGGAAGAGCAACTGGAGCGCCTGGATGACATTTTTGAAACCGGAAAAATCAACCAAATTGAAGGCATTAAAAAAATAGACGCCAATGAGTTAAAAGACATTGAACCGTACGCCAACGGCGTTAAAGCTATTCACGTCCCCTGCACCGGCATCGTTGATTTTACTGGTGTTTGCTTAAAATTGCTCGAACTTGTCCAGCAAAAGAATGGATCAATTAAATTTGAGCAAGAAGTGACCGGCATCCAATCTGCTGGTACTGCGCTTAAGGTAGAAACAAAAAAAGAGCAGTTTACTACCAAATACCTCATTAACTGCGCGGGACTCTATTCCGATCACGTCGCAGAATCCGCCGGGATAAAATCCGATATCCAGATTGTGCCTTTTCGCGGAGAGTATTATCAGCTAAAGCCGGAGGCAGAGCACATGGTAAAAGGACTGATTTACCCAATGCCGAATCCTGCTTTTCCTTTTCTTGGAGTACACTTTACAAAGATGGCGCTGGGCGGAGTAGAATGCGGCCCCAACGCTGTTTTTGCCTTTAAACGCGAAGGATATAATAAATTATCATTTAACCTTGAAGAAACCATCGAAACCGTCAACTTCCCCGGTTTCTGGCGGCTGGCAAAACAACATTGGCGCATGGGGTTGGACGAATACTATCGCTCTTTTTCCAAGAAAGCATTTGTCCGCGGGTTACAAAAACTGGTGCCAGCCATTCGCCCTAACCATCTCGAAACAGCTCCTTCGGGCGTACGGGCTATGGCCCTGCAGCCCAGTGGCGATATCATCAATGACTTCCAGTTCGAAGCAACAAGCCAGCAGATTCATGTGCTTAACGCCCCCAGCCCGGCAGCTACAGCAGGGCTTGCTATCGGTGACGAGATCGTAAAACAGGCACAGCATAATTTTAATTTATGAAATTTTTGCTGTTCTGTTACTTCCACTTTTCAGCTTGTCATGCTGAAGTTGATTCAGCATCTTTGGGAATCAAATAAAACCAATTTCTAATGAGCAGTAAGTTGTCCATCCACACCGATTCCCAGACGCGCCGTCTGTATGCCAATGATGCGTCGATGTATGAAGAGCTTCCCCGCGGAGTTTCTTTTCCAAAGACACGTTCCGACATTCAGGAACTGGTACGCAAAGCCAACAAAGAGCAATTTACCATTACCGCACGAAGCGCGGGCACCAGCCTGGCCGGACAAACAACCGGTAATGGAGTCATCATGGATGTCTCCCGGCACATGACGCAAATTCTGCAATTTGACCCAACCAATCGCTATGCCCATGTGCAACCGGGTGTAATCAGGGATACGCTTAACAGACAGGCCGCCAAATTTGATCTCCTGTTTGGCCCTGATACAGCCACCACTAACCGCTGCATGCTTGGGGGCATGATCGGAAATAATTCCTGTGGTTCTTTTTCGATCAAATATCAAACAACACGCGAACATATCCTGGAAATTGAAGCTGTTCTCAGCGACGGTTCCTCAGCGGTTTTTAAACCGCTTTCTCCGGATGAGCTGGAGCAGAAAAAAAAGCTCAACAATTTAGAAGGACATATATATCGTAGTATCCTGAAACTTGTGGGACAGCATCGCGAGCAAATCCTTGAGGCCTATCCCCATCCCGAAATCATTCGCCGCAACACCGGCTACGCCCTTGACAAGCTCTGTTCCATGCAACCATTTAACCCGGATGGTCGCCCTTTTAACATGGCAGAATTACTGTGCGGTAGTGAGGGCACCCTTGCCATGACCACCTCAGCTAAAGTGGGACTGGTGCCCAAAGATGCGCATCGCATCATCATTACTCCCCATTTTGATTCTATTCACGCTGCCATGGAAGCCACGGTGGAAGCTGTAAAACATGATCCCGCAGCCGTGGAACTGGTTGACGACATCATTCTTACCGCAACGAAAGACAATATTGAGCAGCGAAAAAATCGATTCTTTTTGCAAGGTGATCCCAAATGTATCTTAATCATCCAGTTTGAAGGAAACGACAAAGGAGATCTGAAGCAACGAGCCGAAAAGCTGAAAAAGATATTCAAGGCACATGGCCATACTGAAACAGCGCCGATCATCAGCAACGATGAAAACATAGAGCGGGTTTGGGCACTCCGTAAAGCCGGCCTGGGACTGTTGATGGGACTTGGTGCCGAACAACGGTCGCCTTCTTTTTGTGAAGATACAGCCGTTCGCGTGCAGGACTTGCCAGCCTATGTAGAAGAGTTCCAAAAACTGCTTAAGAAGTACAATACCGGATGCGTTTTTTATGCGCACGCTTCGGTTGGCGAACTGCACCTTCGGCCGGTTCTTGACATCTCCACAGCCGAAGGTCGGGAAACAATGAAAACAATGGCGGATGAGATAGCCAATCTTGTTCACGAATTTAATGGCTCTCTGTCGGGAGAACATGGTGATGGCCGGGCACGGGCTCCCTATATTGAGAAGGTTTTGGGTAGCGAAATGATGCCTTTGCTGCAAAAAGTAAAAGAAATTTGGGATCCCGACTACATTTTTAATCCGGGGAAAATTGTGAACCCCGAGCCTATTGATGAAGATTTACGTATTTCATCCTTTGCCCTTGCAGATATTGACATTGACACACAGTTTAACTGGCATAAAGAAGGAAGTTTCCCCGAAGCGTTAGATTTATGCAACGGTGCCGGAGTATGCCGAAAGCTGGCGGAAAGTGGCGGTACCATGTGTCCTTCGTACATGGCAACGAAAGAAGAAAAAGACAGCACCCGCGGCCGGGCGAACCTGTTTCGCCAGCTTTTTGCAGGAAAAGGCCCGGAAGCTTTTAAATCAAAAGATTTAAAAGATGCGCTGGATCTATGCCTCAGCTGCAAAGCGTGCAAAAGTGAATGCCCCGCAAATGTTGATATGGCTCGTATGAAAGCAGAGTTCATGCAGGGCTGGCACGAACGCAATGGAATTACCCATGGTGAACGTTTTTTTGGTCAGGCTGCTACGTTATATCCGCTTGCAAGCGTTTTTCCCAAGCTCACTAATTGGGGATTGCAGAGCCCTGTTGGTAAAGAGCTGCTGTATCAATTTTTCAATATTCATAAAAGACGAACACTGCCGCGTTTTGCTGATCAAACATTCAGGAAGTGGTTTAAAAAGCGTGAAAAAGTTACAACCAGCCAAAAGGCGGCCTTACTAATTGATCCGTTCACCAATTATCATGATCCTGAAATTGGCAAGGCGGCCGTTCGGGTACTGCAAACATTGGGATATGAAGTGGTTGTGCCAACAGTTACTGAAACGGGACGCCCGCAGCTTTCTAAAGGCATGGTAACAAAAGCTAAGATATTGGCTCATAAAAATATCCCAGAGCTTTATAACCTTGCGGTTCGTGATATTCCTATTATTGGGCTGGAGCCTTCCGAAATTCTAACGTTGCGGGATGAATACCTGGATCTATGTGAAGGTAAAGTGCTGAAAAAAGCTCAACAAATAGCTGAAAAAACGTTCCAATTTGAGGAGTTTTTTATTCAGGCTATTGCCAACCAACCTGTAAAGAAGGCATTTTTCAAAGGTGAACATAAAACGGTTTATTTACACGGACACTGCCATGCCAAAGCGCTTGTCGGGAATAACCCGACAATACAGGCGCTCAAAACTGTGGGGTATAAACCAAAAGAGATGCAAACCGGCTGCTGTGGCATGGCCGGCAGCTTTGGATATGAGGCTGACCACTACAATGTATCAATGGATATTGGAGAGTTGACCCTCTTTCCGGCTGTGAGAAAACAAAATACCGGTGATCTTATTTGCGCACCGGGATTTTCATGCAGGCATCAAATTGCGGATGGAACCGGGGCAAAATCGTATCACCCCGCCGAACTCATCGCTTCTACGCTGAAACGTCCGGGTTGAAATTTTCAGGCCAGAACTTTAATTCCCATCCGGCCCACTATTTATTCTTTCCACCTTCACGATAGGTAACCCGGCTTCCGTCCAGGTGCGAAAACCGCCTTTGAGAGATTTAACATTACGATACCCCATCTTCTGCAGGTTGTCGGCCGCCAGCGCGGAGCGATATCCACCACCGCAATATAGCACCAGCTCTTCATCGTGGTCAGGCACCTCATCCTCTATATCACGCTCAATAATTCCTTTACTCAGATGCTCGGCCCCTGCAATATGCGATTTCTCCCATTCTTCGCGTTCCCGTACATCCAACAGTTTAAAATTGGCTTCTTCGTCAAGTTTCTCCTTTACTTCATCTGCAGATATTTCATCCACGCGGGTAAGCGCATCATTAACAAGGGTAACAAAACGCTGCGAATGTGATTTAGCCATGAGCTACTTGCTCGACTTTATACTGCCCACCGATTGTTCCAGGCTATTAAAGATGCTTTCCCTGAACTTGCTTTCGGCAGTTTGATTAGTTCCAGCCATTACATATCGTCCTCTGTTCGGCGGGTCAATTTGTACCGCCACTGTTTTCTCATCAATCTTATCAACCACGATATCCATTGACATCGTTTGAACAGGTTCATCATCACCATACTGTCTTGTCAACTCCACAGCCGTGATTAAAATACTGCCGTCAGACCGCGTTACTGATCCCTTCATGTTTAATCCCGCATCAGCTATTGCATTATTTACGGCAACAAGCATCTCATCCAGACTACTTTCATATTTTTTTTGATTTGCTGCATGCTGTGATGTAGCACAGCCGACCATAACAGCAATCAAAAATATTGAAATCGAAAAAGCGAGTTTATTGTTAAAACTTTTCATAACATTAGTATTTGTTTTAAAGCCAAGTATGTAAGGTAGACAGTATGCACTAACACTTAACGATTCTATAGCATACTAATGCGATAGCATTTACCTTTAAAAAAGGTACGGAAAATCTAATAAAATTTTAGTTCGAAAATGTATTCTTCTCAATCAGTTCCTGCGCACTCTTCAATGCAGCTTGCGTAATATCTTCACCACTCATCAGGCTCGCTACTTCTTCGATGTGCTCCCGAGTGGTCAAAGGAGTAATTTGCGTTACTGTTCGCTCCTCTTCTTCTCTTTTCAGAACTTTATAATGCTTATGCGCCTGGCTGGCAATTTGAGGCTGATGGGTAATGGCAATAATCTGGCACTGCCCGGACAGCCGACGCATGGTCCGACCCACTTTCTCTGAAACTTCACCACTGATCCCCGTGTCAATTTCATCAAAAATCATCACGGGCAGGCTTTGTTCTTTAGCCAGGGTTGATTTTAGCGCCAGCATTACGCGGCTTATTTCACCCCCGGATGCAATCTTGGCCAACGGTTTGGGCTCTTCACCTTTATTGGTAGATATGAAAAACCGAATATCATCACATCCGTGCTCGGTACATTCTACCGGACGACCATCGATGGCAACCCAGCCTTTTTCGGTATGCAGCCAATCCACGCGAACGCCAAATTGAGCATGAATAATCCCCAGTCGTTGCAATTCGTCAACGATGGATTGAGAAAGCTGCTCACCTACCTCCTGCCGTTTTTGATGCAAATCAACCGCAGCCTGAGCCAGACGTTCCGACTGCTTTTCAACTTTCTGCTCAAGTTTCTCAATCTCCAGGTCAAAGTTTTCAGCTATATTTACTTCCTCTCGAATAGTCTTCAGATAATCGATGAGTTCCGGAATAGTCCGGGTATATTTTTTCCGCAGACGATTCAACTCATTTTGGCGCTGACGCAGCTGTTCCAGTCGCTGTGGATTGAACTCGATATCCGAACGATAGCGTTCGGTAAAACCAATCATCTCCTGAATACTGATGCGCGCTGAGCTAATCTCATCCAGGTACGTTTCAAATTCCGGTTCAATACGCGCCATATCTTCCAGATGCAGTTTTACTGTATTGAGAAGCGTGATAACACTCGCTTCATCTCCGCTGCCAAGCTCCGATATTTCAGCCGCCTTCTGATCCAGCTCCTCGGCATTATCCAACAGGTTAATCTCGGCTTCAATCTCCTCTTCTTCCCCGGGTTCCAGTTCTGCAGCTTCCAGCTCCTGCACCTGGAATTGATAGAGATCCAGCTTTTCTTTTAATTCTTTTTCTTGCTTTTGCAACGACTTCAATTCCTTTCGGAGTGATTTCATCGCGGCATATTCTTCTTGATATGCTTCCAGATAAGGAGCAATCGTCCCAAAGCCATCAACCATACCACGATGATTCTCCTCCCTCAATAACAATTGATGATCATGCTGGCCGTGTAAATCAACCAGATAATCACCCACCTGCTTTAACACGGTTATTGTTACCGGCGTATCGTTGATGAATGCCCGGCTGCCCGAATCACGGATTTCGCGCCGCAGAATGAGCTCTTCACGAAATTCAACTTCATTTTCATCAAGAATTTTACGAATTGCTTCATTCGGTCCCGCATTGATGATCCCTTCTGCAATAGCTTTGTCCGTTCCGCGCCGTATCACATCGGTATCAGCCCGTTCACCTAAAATCATATTGAGCGCTCCGAGAATAATCGATTTACCGGCACCGGTTTGTCCCGTTAAGATATTGAGCCCTGCCTCGAAACGGACGTCAAGCTCATCGATAAGCGCAAAGTTTTTTATGTATAACGATTTGATCATACTGCATAAAGTTTAAGAAAGGTACAGCAATAAGTGAAATCAAAATTCTTCGTTAAACTTGTTATCTTTCAGCCATAAAAAAATGGCTTCTACCTTTGCAGCAGAAGCCATTCCATGTATGGTTGCTATTCGAGGGTCTCTTTTAATGAATAGTCTGTAGGTAAGACAACAGAAAACACCATTCCTTACAGATTTTTTTATAAAAATTTATTTTTAAGACATTTACACCATTAACCGAATTTATTTATGCCTGACGACAGAAAGCCTAAAGATTTTACAGAATACCATTTTGAAGTTCCTGAAGGTCACACTTCAGGCGTACGGCTTGATAAATATATCACCCAATTTGTGCAAAACGCATCGCGAACGAAGGTACAAAAGGCGATCGAGGACGGATATGTAACTGTAAATGGTGAAATAGAGAAATCGTCCTATAACATGCAGCCTGATGATGTAATTGATATTCGGTTGCCTATCCCGCCTCCGCCCGAAGCGAAACCCGAAGAAATGGAGTTGGATATTGTTTACGAAGACGAAGACCTCATTATCGTAAATAAGTCGGGCGATCGTGTAGTTCACCCGGCTTACGGCAACTGGACCGGAACACTGGTAAATGGGCTGATGTGGCATGCCGACCAGCTATCAAAAGAAGATGAAGACACCGTTCGGCCGGGCATCGTGCACCGGCTGGATAAAGACACCAGCGGTATTCTGGTTGTGGCCAAAAATGATGAAACCCACCGTATGTTAAGCAAGTATTTCCAGACAAAAGATATTGAGCGAACGTACTGGGCGATTATCTGGGGTACCCCGGAAAATAAAAAAGGCACCATTACCGGAGACATTGGCCGTAACCCGCGGGATCGAAAATTGATGGCGGTGGTACCCGACGGCAAAGGCAAACATGCTGTCACTCATTACAAAGTGCTTGAATATTTCGACCACCTTACGCTCGTCGAAATTAAACTTGAAACCGGACGCACTCACCAGATTCGCGTACATTTTGCTAACGAAAATCACTGGGTGCTGGGTGATACCAAATATGGCGGCGATTCGGTTCGCTACGGTTCTAATACCGGTAGCCGAAGACAAATGTTTAACAATCTTTTTGCTTCGATGGAGCGCCAGTGTCTCCACGCTAAAACGCTCGGGTTTGAACATCCCCGAACCGGAGAATTTGTTGAGTTTGATTCACATTTGCCGCCCGACTTTAAACACGTACTGGAAACCCTTCGTGCCAATTGTAAATAAAAAAGGGAGACCGATATGGTCTCCCTTTCCTGCAATCTGGTTGCTATAATAATTAATGTTGCTGTACCAAACTGGCTTTAAGCGCTTTCTCAATCATTGCCTGTGATTCCTCAAGGTGTGCCTTCGTATACGCATCATAACCTGATGATCGCATCCGGGACAACAGCTTCTTATTGAGTTTGTCTAATTCATACCGGGCAACCGAACGTGCATCCGAGGGAGCTGCATCGGGCGTATCAGTAAGCAGCTGTATCATATCATCAAGATATGCACGCTGCAAGTCGCGCCGATTGCTTGCAATATTTTTACCCGATGAATTCCATACCTCCTTCCAAACCGACTCGGTAATCTGGCTCATCAGCTCAGGGATTGTCAGCGTGTTTTCCGCACCGAATTTCATTTCCGTATCACGAATACGCTGCAGACGAACCGGGTTCAACACCTGCTCCAGCAAGGCACTCTGGATGCCAACCAGCGTTTGATGAATCGGATAATCAACACGTCCTCCGTACGTATTACTATTACCCCAGTGGCTCCAGCGATCAGCACCAAATTGCTGGTATACTTCCCGCGGCAGCTTAATAGCATCGGGGTTGAACGCATTTTCAATAATCATGTCCAGTGCTTCCTGTTGCTTCTCTTTGCTGATGGCAACGAATGGCTTCCGTCCTTCCGGATCACCAACATGATCGCGATACTGATGTTGTCCGCCGATATATTTTACCGCGGGCGTCAATGCACGTGCATACTGAAACAAGTAGGTCTGGAAAAGATCGGTAGCTTCATAATAGGGTGTGCCGTCTTCAAGAACAATTTCCGGCACACGGGAAATCATTCCGCGAAGCAACTCGGCGCGTGCCTTTCCCCATTCCAGGGGATCGGAACCCAAATCATACACATTTACATGAGGGTCGATAGCGCCTGAGCCGCGGGCATCTTCATCCGTGCCATACGCATGACCCTCTGCAGCTGCCTGACGTGCAATCTCTTCAGCTTTTGCATCATCGGGTATATAGCCATAAGAAATTACCCAGCGGTCAGATGATCCGATACTCGGATTATAATAATAACCATCCATAGAAGGGTCTTCGGGGTTAACATTAACCGTTGGATATTCCATAGCCGAACTAAACACCCCGTTTTTCTCCGTCCATGATTTATCATAGAGCTTATCCATAGGTGTATCGATTGACGAGCGGAAGTTATGGCGTAAGCCCAGCGTGTGGCCAACTTCGTGCATGGTCACCCACCGTAATGCCTGATCTACAAATTCTTTGGGAACCGGATCACCGGGCTTAATTATCCCACTCCCAACCAGAAGCCCTTGCACCAAATCAAACTGCGCGTTCATCTCATTATAAAATGACTGCGTCTTTACCCCACGGCTCATAAGCGCCAGTTCTTCTTCACTTACGTTAAAAATCTCATCAATAGCCGTACGCGGTTTTACCATTTCGCGGTATTCATCTTTATCACCGAGCAGCATATTGGCTTCAAAAAGGATATCAGCGTCGAGGATTTCACCCGTCCGCGGATCAACCACGGATGGACCAATAGCGCCATATCCGGGTTGATCAGATGTATTCCAGCGAAGGGTCGCATAGCGGATATCTTCTGCCATCACACTGTCCGGGAGCATCTTAGCCTGTACAGCGTTACGAAAACCAGCGGCTTCAAACGCCTTGCTCCATTCTTCAACCCCTTCCATCATCGCTTCGCGATACTCTACAGGCACCGTTCGGTCGATGTAATAGACAATAGGTTCCTTGGGATCACACAGCCCGTCGCTGCCAGGCTCACCGTCACATTCCAACCGCCAGCGATTTACATAGCGCTGAAAAAATGTATCAGAATCATCCGTAAAGTCTTTATGAACCGTCATAAAAAAGCCCGTTCGATCGTCGGCCATGCGCGGCTTCATCGGTTCTTCGGGTAGTTTTACCATGGTATAAAAGAGTGAAAGGGGGATATAGCGTGAGTCTGCCAGCGTTCGGGGTCCGCTCTCTTCATTATTCTTAAATGTAAGACGCGCCTGAATATTTACATTCTCGGGAAACGACTGAATTTTCTCAAGGTGAGAACGGCTCTTGTCAAAACTTACACGTCCGGGTTGACCGGGGCGGCTCGATACGGCGCGGCCAACGTTCGCGGAAATTCCCGAAATATCACCCACGAACCAGTCGTAAACATTAATCAGTATCTGGCTGCTGTCGGTGTTAAAAGCTTCTACCTTGGCCGTTTCTAAAACCGATTCGCCAAAACTCAGTTCCACGGCTTTTGCTTCGGGCGTGCCCTCCTCGGCTGTATACCGGTGCGGATGCTGCACCAGGAACAGCTTATTTTCGTGCATCTGGAACGAGACCAGCAGACCTTCAAAAATATTGATCATGCTTCCGCCGTATAATCCCGCCGCGCCAACTCCACGGGCCAGTTCAAAATTCATCAGGAATTTCTCATTCAGACGATCTTCAGGTACTGAAACATAGAGTTTGTCTTCTTTCTGGTAGAGGTTAAAGTAGCCTTCATACGTATCGGCATCTTTAATCAACTTATTATATTCATCACCCGATGTTTCTTTCTTTTCATCTGTCTTTTTATCGGTCACCGCCTTTTGTGATGCGCATCCTTGTATCACAAAAAAGACAGAAACCAATGCAATTAACAGGCTTCTTCTTTTAATCATGGTATTCTTTATTAAATGTTAGTTTCATAAAATGAGGTGCATTCCCGATAGTTACTGAAATATGTACGGAAAGATTTTGAGAAAGTTTAATTAAATTTCATCTTTTTACCTATTCTTGAGATACAAGAAAAATGATGGATGGGGTTGCCAAGCGATCGAAAGGTACTTATCTTTGGCATCTGTTCAATTAAGCATTTTTGCTGGTTGACCTTATTTTATGCACCCGTAGCTCAACTGGATAGAGTACCTGACTACGAATCAGGCGGTTGGAAGTTCGAATCTTCCCGGGTGTACGACTACCCAAACCCTTGACCTGCATAAGGTTAGGGGTTTTTTATTTGTGATAGATACCCCTCCTTTTAAAGCCTGTATTTAGTTCTGGTATCAGAAAAAAGATTGTAGCCTAATCTAAAAAAGCTTTTCGGATATTCCTTTGGCAAGCTCTAAACTGTAATCATGTGGATTTTCACTTATACTTACCATCATACTAGAACTAGAAGCTTCAGCATTTGATACAGCCTCCCAAACCACATCACCTGTAGCTGCATCCCAAATCTGGGCATAGGCGCTAACTTGGTTTTTTCTAGTTGTTTGTAAACCCGTAAACATGTTATAACTTGTGTCTGAACTTTTGTCAAAGTTACCTAACTGAACGTATAGAAAATATCTAGCTCCAATAGCATTGCCCATCTCCTGAAGAGTGGACTTATCAATTATTGAAGTTTGTGAATAGTTACTTATGGCTTCATTATAAGCATCGGCCAACCCTTTCTCGTTTAACTCATTCATACTTTCTTGCCATCCATAATATTGCATATTTCCAGAAAGGCTATCACTATAAGAATTTAAGGCATTCCCAAAAGGTCGCCTGTAGCCTTCTAAACCTGCTCCGGCTGTAATAGGTAGCAAAGCTAAACCACCTTCTTGGAGGCTTTCATTGGTAAATGAAGGCTTATTATAACTAACTTTACTGGTTGTATTGATTCCTGCTGAGCACGCGGTGAAAAATATAGCAATAGTCGAAAAATATAGTATTCTCTTTAACATGATGTACCCCTTGTGATTATTAGTAATTATTTAAACTATAAAACATTTTCACTTATAATGCACATGAAATTTACTATTAGCTTTTGTTCCATTAAGTTAAAACAGAACAAGGAATAATTAAGTAAGGGGAAAAAATGGGATTTTTAGACGGAATACTAGGAAATGCTTCAAAGGTAGAACCGGCAGAAGTACAAAATGAATTTGCGCTAATTATGTCCAGTGGGGAAAAAGTCGAACATGCTTATAAATTAATTCGCGACTTATTTCTTTTCACAAATAAACGATTAGTACTTATAGACAAACAGGGATTTACAGGTAAAAAAATTGAATATCACTCTATCCCTTATAGCAAAATCACACACTTTAGTGTTGAAACTAGTGGGCATTTTGATCTTGATGCAGAATTAAAATTATGGATTTCCGGTCTTCATGAACCGATTCAAAAACAATTCAACAAAAAAGTAAATATTTATGAAGTTCAAGCTATACTTGCTTCTTATGTAACATAATCGCCTTCCGATTCAGTACTGAAAATATATTACAAATTAATCTGCAAGGATTTCTCTTTTTGGTTGTCTTATAGGTGATACGCATTGAACCCGTATCATAGCAATGACCTATAAGCAGCCGGGGGTGATTCCCAGGCTAGTTTTAATAATTTCAAGGGGGGGCACAAGCCTCAACTGTTTCTTGTCCCGATCACACTCTTCTTGCTATTGCCGCCCACCTTCTGTATCTATTTCAGTATTATAATAAAGGAAATAATCAATGAGATACTTCCTCACCCTCACCTTTCTCATGCTGGCGTTTAACAGTCATGCCCAAACGCTCGAAATCGGCTACGCGCCGGTCAGTGTAGAGGCCGGCTGGGGCAACCTTCCAAAAACCCCCAAATTTGAAGTGTCCCTTCTATTCGACGTTACGCAATCGGGGTCTTTCCATTATACGCCCGGCCTGCGCTACACGCATGTTAATTCCACCAGTTCCGTTACCGTTGATGAATTTGGTGATCCTGTGGAGGGGCAATTCAACATGATTTTTCTTCTACCGGCCGCTTTTAATATTTCTTTTAACCGCTTCGCTGTGGTAACCCGAATGGGGATCGGTTTAAGCGATGAATCCTTTCCAAACAGTAATGGCCTGCGTACCAATTTTGTGCTCGAAACTGGCCTTAAGTACACTATTCTTGATCCCTTTTCCCTCTCGGTACGATATTCCCACATATCAAATGGCTACAGGGGATTAACGAATCCCGGGGTAGACAATATTGTATTGTCGACGGAAATCCAGTTTTAAAAATTTATTTAAAGGCTTTTCTTCATTTAAAGCATTTTTTTTATTATCTATCAAGCAATCAACCTTAATTAAATTAGAGGAGTATATTTATGAAAAGGATTATGACTGCCGGATTATTCGTTGCGATGCTTTTTTTTGCTGCTTTCAATACCGCTTCCGCGCAAAGTGATAAAGCCGTTGATATGTTTAAAGAACATATTAACAAAGTGGTACAAAAGGTAAAGGTTGAGGAAAATCCTCAAGAGAAGCGCGAACTGCTGAATACATCGTTCGACAAGCTGCTTAACTCATTTAACAGAGTAGAAAACATGAAAGTGCTGTCGAAAGCCGATCAGTCTGCTCTTAACAATCTCAAGAGAAATATCACGGAGAAGCAAAATGAGCTGAACGGGTTGAACGGGTATAAGCGCGTACAGAATAACCAACTAAATAATTTTGCTAATTTTGTTCAGCAGGATCTGGAGCAAGCTGACAGCACCATTACGATTAGTGTTACGGTTTTACTGTTAATCATCATCATTTTAATTCTGCTTTAATAACCATCTTTTTACTTGAAAAAAAGCGCAGTATTTTCGCTGCGCTTTTTTATTGTCAGCCATTTTTTTATGAAGCGATTTTACCTGCTCATCACCCTTGTTAGTTTTTTAGTTGCCGGATGCAGGTCGTCAAAAGTGGTTCTTCCTGAATCTGAAACTCCACCCTCGTATTCCGTCACATATATCATTCATGGTGATGCCAACTATTTGTATCACGATGCTGGGGGCAATGCACTACAAGCTGATGAGCAAGTGCTGGAAAAGGCGAAAAAAATAGCCCGAAATGCTACAAATGGAGAGGTATTTATCTTCCATCAAAAGCCCGAGCGTAAAGTTCTGTGGCTGTTCCCTAAGAAAGACCGGCAGTTTTTATATTACCGCAAAGGAGAATTAGTTCATGAGCAGAAATATTCGCCTCATTCCAGGAAGCAACCTTTTGTTACTGAAGCCAAACTTTACCAACAGTTTTATGCTGCAAATATCGATACCGCCTCTCATGAAAATGTGATACTCTACTTCGGTCACGAGGTGCCCCACAACCAGCAAAGCCCGTATCATTACTCACGTCCCAATGCTGTTTTTAACACCCAAAATTTTGCCCGGGGTATGCAATCGTTTCTCCAATCACAAGAGAACAAGTTTGACTTGACCGTGCTGTCAACCTGCAATAACGGGACGCCCGCTATGGTCCATGCCCTAAGCCCCTATACCCATTATATTTTAGCCTC
>JAFGWN010000076.1 GCA_016937115.1 Balneolaceae bacterium
CAGCTCAAATACTTCAACCTCTCCGTAATCGGGGAAGTCGGATTTGGCAGCCATCCATGAAATCATGTTGTCGTGGTTGGGCGTAAGCGGACTGATAAGCAGGTACTGCAGCTCTTCTTCACCGGGCAGTTTAGTTAAAATATAGTAGGGCTCCATTTTTATTTGCTGGCCGCCGTATTTTTCGTTGGGGCGTGTCCACAGGTCTTCGTTATTATAAAACACCTGGGGAGTGGTCATATGATAGGTATTATATATTTCCATCTGCACTTTAAACAGTTCTTGGGGATAGCGCACGTGCTGCTTCAGGTTGGCGGGCATGGCATCGAGCGGCTGGAACAGGTCTGGAAAAATATCGCGGTAGACGTTTAGAATAGGATCTTCTTCATCAGCGACGTAGAAATCCACGCTGCCATTATAGGCGTCAACCACTACTTTTACCGAATTGCGAATATAGTTGTATTGGCCCTGAATAGGTTCGGAATAGGGGAAGTCTTCGGAGGTAGTGTATGCGTCCTGTATCCAGTAGAGTTTCCCTTCGCTAAGTACGAGGTAAGGGTCATCCTGCAGCCGCAGGAAGGGCGCCACTTTCTTAACCCGGTTTTGAACGTTTTTCCAAAACTGAATTTTGCTACCCTCGCGCAGATAATCGGTGAGGAGAAGATTAAAGTCGCCAAACTCCCAGGCAAAAAGCAGCTGCTCAAAGAAACCGTCAATAGAAACGCCGCCCGTGCCTTCGTAATGGGTGTACACGTTTTGGTCGCCCTGTGGATAATCCAGTTCTTGTACGTTGGTGTTTACAAGTTTGTAATCCGGATCCGTTTCGCCGTAATAAAGAGCGGCCTGCTCGGTATTAAGGCTCGGATCTTCGGAGACGGGCGGCAAGTCCTTAATGATGAGCCGGGGATCGCCCTGCGGACCAATTTCGGCCACGGGGCTCATCACCAGGCCGTAGCCGTGGGTATACTGCAGGTGCCGGTTCACCCAGGTCTGGGCCTGTTCGGGCAACTCTGATGAGAGCTCGCGAGCCGCCACCATCATCTGTTTATACCCTTCGCTGGTTTGGTAGCGGTCTAAATGGACGTTAAAAAACTGGTAATAGAGCCGGATTTCCTGCAGCTGGCGATAGGTTTGGATGATGAGCCGCGGATCCCAGAGACGAATATTCTGAAGCGTGGAAATATTATCCTGTATAGTTGAAAAAGAGAGCGTATCGCCCGCATTGTAATTGCGCACGTTAAACGTATCCAGATCATATGCCTGGCGCGTTAGTTCAATATTGTGTTTCAGGTAGGGCTTTTCGAGTTCAAGCTCGTTTGGTTCAACCGAAAATTTTTGAATTGCCGGCGGCAGGATGATCTGTCCCACTATGCTTATGGCCAGCATTACCAATCCGCCTTTAATCAACCAGCCAAAACGAGAGCGATAGCTTTGGAAAAAAGCAATGCCCGCGAGTATTAAAGTACCAATCGTCATAATCCAAAGCACGGGAAGGATAATATTTACGTCGGTATAGCCGGCCCCGAATACCACTCCGGTGGAGTCATACAGCAGCTGGTAACGCTCAAGATAAAATCCCCAGCCTAAAAGCAGCAGCCATAGACCAATATTAATACTGATGTGGCGGCGTACCGGTGGGGACGTTTGGATACTGGAGTTACTGCTTGATTGTTGAATGGAGATTGAGCCACTGAACAGGTACAGCACCAGAATGATAAGGGTGACAAAAAAGACCAGCACAATCAGGCTGTTTTGGATCATTTCAATAAAGGGGAGCCGAAAAAGGTAAAACCCGATATCGTTACCGAAAACAGGATCCACACTACCAACTACTTCATTCCAGTGGAACCGGAAATAGGCATCCCATCGCATAAAAAAGGCAAAAGAGAAAAATACGCTCAGCAGGGTGCCGCCCGAGTAGAGAAATGTGCGGATTTGACGGTTGGTGAATCTTGTGAGGTTGACTTGCCCAAAAGGCGTTTGGCCTAAATTTAAATCAAAATAGGGAAGACGCTTGCTCAAATAGTACATGTTGGGCAGCACATAAAGCAGCGAAACAACAAGGGCAAGGGCAAATAATAAAAACTGTGTTCCTTTGATGGTCCAGAAAACCTGCTTATACCCGAGGCTGTCAAGCCAGAGCCACTCTACAATCCAATCAGAGAAGGCGGCGGTAATGATGATCAATAGGGTTAGTAGTCCAATCCAATATAAAAGTCGTGATCTGTTTTTTAGTCCCTTTGCCATAAACGTTACGCTTATTTTAGATTTGTACCAAAGATAAGATAGAGAAAAGAGTTGACAAATTTGATTTGGGTTTCGTAAAGCTTCTTTCTTATTTGCCTGATCCTTTGTACTCTTTATCAAAATTTAATCTTACTCAGCCTGTTGCGTCTATGAACTTACGTTTAATTGAATTGATTGCTCCACCCGAGACAGCCCAAAAGGCGCGGGAACTAATAAAGGATGAAAAAATAATAGGGATATGGACAAATGATCTGGAAGATGGGTGTGCCGTTCTGCGGGTGTTGCTGGATGTTGATTATACTGAAAAAATTTCGGATACGCTCAGCAAAAAATTTGGTGATGTTGATGGATTCCGCATCATGCTCTTAAATGTGGAAGCGACATTACCGCAGCCCGAAGAGGATGAGAAAGAAGAGGACGAAACCGAGAAGGAAAGCAGGCCCAGCCGGATCAGTCGGGAAGAATTGTATGCCGATGTAACCAGCGGAAGCGAACTGAATGGCGTTTATTTGGGAATGGTGATTTTATCTACATTGGTCGCTGGCGTAGGGCTTATTTTGGATGATGTGGCGACCATCATTGGAGCAATGGTAATTGCCCCGCTTTTGGCGCCCAATGTATCGCTGGCACTGGCTGTTACGCTGGGTGATCTGGAGCTGGGCTGGCGTTCGCTGAAAGCCAATGCCGCCGGTTTATTCGCTTCTTTGGCCGTAGCGTTTGTGATGGGATTGGTATTTACGGTTGATACCAGTTCGGAAGAACTAATTAGCCGCACAATGGTAAATCTGAAGCATATTATCATTGCGCTTGCAGCGGGTAGTGCCGGTGTTTTGGCTTTTACCCGTGGCGTACCCGCAACGATCGTTGGTGTAATGGTGGCCGTAGCTCTCTTGCCTCCATTGGTTGATGTTGGTTTGCTCCTGGGAGCGGGTTATATGCAACTTGCAGTGGGCGCCGGGATACTTACGTTCACCAACCTGATCTGTATTAACCTTGCGGGTGTTGTAACGTTTCTTATTCAGGGTGTGCGTCCCAGGGACTGGTGGGAGGAGAAAAAAGCAAAAAAAGCGACCAGATATGCTATTGTTACGTGGTTAATATTGCTGGTGATATTTGGTTTTGTCATCTGGTACTGGGGACAATTTGACGTGCAGTCGATGATTCCCAAGCCGCTTAAATAAAACAGTGTGAACATCAGGTTTAAATTCATTTGGTATGCGAAAAAATATTTCTTCCGGAACGCAGTGGGAACCGATTGTAGGATATTCCCGCGCAGTAAAAATAGATAATCAGATTTATGTCTCAGGTACTACCGCAACAAATGCAGAAGGGGAAGTTGTAGGGAAGGGCGAACCTTACAGGCAAACAATCCAAACCATAGAAAATATCAAAAAGGCGCTCGAACAGGCGGGCGCATCGCTTTCTGATGTGGTGCGGACCCGTATCTACGTTACCGATATGGCCGACTGGGAAGCCGTCGGTAAGGCCCATGGTGAATTCTTTAGGGAAATCCGCCCGGCTACTTCAATGGTCGAAATCAGCCGGCTTATTGATCCCGATATGTTGGTTGAGATTGAAGCGGTAGCCATTTTACACAAATGAGTTAATTTTATGGAGTGATTAATATCGGGCAGTTGAGGTATTTCAGCGTGGTTTCGAGCAAATCATTCTGCAGGTACGGCTGGCTTCTTGATATAATTAACAGCCCCGATTGCTGGCGATTGACGGTATGAATAAATTGCCCGATGCCTGCCCGTCTCATGGTTGATACGCTAATCGGGATATGTGCATTATCCACCATTTCTCCAATGGATGTCTGGTGTTTGCCCGAAGTTTCTTCACTATTATTCATCACCAGAATAGATAATTTAGTGTCATTCTTTTCCGCCAGTGATAGCGCCAGCCGAAGGCCTCGCTGGCTTTCTTCAGTGGCATCATAAATGCAGGTAATGGTGATTCCCAGTCGCAGCCCTTTTTTAAGCACAAGGACAGGTTTGTCCGCTTGTTGTATAATAGCTTTTGCTGTTGACCCCAGTCTTTTATGCCGAAAAAAAGAACGACCGCTGCGACCAATGGTTATTAAATCTGCTTCTTTGGCAGCTTCCAGTATTTTATCTGCTACCGGGCCGCTGGTCGTTTCCCAAGAGTGGCTAATTTCACTCCGCTGGCTGATAAATTTCAACTGCCGGTGTAACCGTTTTTTTAGCTGCTCTATCTGCTTCTCAAGCGTATCTTTTTCCAGTGAATGGCTTTTCCCGGTTAACTCGTTTACAGCTTTTACGGAAGGCAATCGGCCAACTTTACGCCAGTGGGTCTCTTGCACAAATATACCGTGGATGTTGGCTTCTGTTATCTTTGCCAGGCTTGCAGCAGCTTCGAGCGCCGCCCGGCTGTGAGCCGAAGTATCGACAGCGACCAATATTTTACGAACTAAGATCGTATGATTTTGGTCATCAGTCATAACTATTTACTACCGTTTTCAGATTTAATAAATGATTGCCGTTTTTCGGCAAGCTGGTTCAGTTTTTCAATTACTTTGTGGTTTACAGTTCCTTCGGGATAGGTGCCTTTTTCATCTTCTTCGCCCATTTTAAGGCCGGTTAACAGTTCCATGCCTTCGTTAATGGTTTCAACGGAATAAATATGGAACGTATCTTCTTCAACGGCTTTAACGACATCACTTCGAAGCATTAAATTCTTTTCATTAGCTTTGGGAATAAGTACACCCTGCTCTCCGGTAAGGCCACGTTCATTGCAGATATCAAAAAAACCTTCAATTTTTTCATTCACCCCGCCAATGGGTTGCACTTTTCCGTGCTGGTTTACCGAACCGGTAACACTGAACGATTGTTTGAGGGGAATATCTCCGATCGCCGATAGCAGCGCATACAATTCAGCCGAGGAGGCGCTGTCGCCGTCGATGTGAGAATATGACTGTTCAAAAACAAGGCTGGCCGAGAGCGAAAGAGGCCGTTCCCGTCCATAACGTTCGCCGAGGAATCCTTTTAAAATAAGTACGCCTTTGGAGTGAATGGAGCCGCTCATCTCCACTTCGCGCTCAATATTAATGATTTCCCCTTTACCAAGCTGCACGCGGGCTGTAATGCGATTTGGCCGACCAAACATTAAGTTGCCGATTTGAGTAACCGAAAGCCCATTAATCTGGCCGATTGCACTACCTTCGGTATCAATGAAGATGGAATCCCGGTTGATGCTTTCCTGAGCTTTATCGCGAATTCGGGATGAACGATAAATCTTCTGTTCAATCGCCTTTTCAACATCACCATATTGGACATTTTTGTTGCCGTTTTGCCCAGCCCAATAGTCGGCTTCTTTCAGCAGGTTTGTAATATCGTTGGTCATGGTCGAAAGCTTCTCATTATCACCCACCATGCGGGAACCTTGCTCAATGATGCGCCCGACAGCTTTTTTATCAAAAGGGCGAAGCTCATCTTTTTGGATCAGTCCTGCAAGAAGCTTCGCATATCGCTGGTGGCTATCATCCGTCCGGTCAATCTCATCTTCAAAATCAGCTTCAACCTTGAAGAGCTTCTGGAATTCGGGATCGTGCTGGCACAGCAAGTAGTAGAGTATACGTTCACCCTGTAAAATAATTTTGACATCCAGCTCAATAGATTCAGGTTCGAGCGATACGGTACTGATGGCACGGTATGATTCGCCGAATGATTCAATCTTAAGTTCGCCGGACTTTAATATTCGCTTAAGTCCTTCCCAGGCAAATGGTTCCAGCAAAACTTCGCGCGCATCAAGAATAAGGTAGCCGCCGTTGGCCCGATGCAGGGCTCCGGGTTTAATTAAATTAAAATTGGTAGTGAGAGCACCCATTTTCGACTGATATTCAACCCGGCCAATCAGATTTTTATAGCTGGGATTGTCTTCATAAATGACGGGCGCGCCTTTTGTGTCCTCATTGTTAACTAAGACATTTACGCGGTAACTGTCGAGCACAGGATTATCGGATGAGCGCGGGCGCTGCTGTCCGCCCAGCATCTGGGCCAGTTGATTCCCGGCCTGCTCCTGCTGTTGTCCCTGATTGCCCATAATAGTCTGCACATTTTCGACAATATCGAGCTCCACATTATCCAGAAACGCCTGTACTTTTTCCAGATCGGAGAAGGTTTCGCGTATATCGTCAAACAAATCTTTGATAGCGTAGGTGGCAATTTCTTTGTCGAGTTCCTTTATTCGCTCGCGGACTTTGCGCCGGTTAGAGGGCATTTTCTGGATCAGTTTTTGAAGCTCTTCCTGAAGTTCTTGTGTTTTTTCTTCCAGTTCTTCCCGCTCTTCTTCAGACAGCTCCTTGACCTCTTCTTCGTTCATCATTTCTCCGTCCTCTTTTAGCGGAGCAAATGAGAATCCGGCCGGGGTGCGAACCATTGCCAGGCCCTTTTCTTTCGCTTTCTCTTGCAGATCTTCAAAGGATTGGCCTTGTTCTTGCTGAATTTTTTCCTGGAGCGACTGCCGCCGATTTTGATATTCTTCTGTTTCGAATGCTGAGGTGAGTGTAGGAATCAGATCTTCGATAAGCTGCTCCATTTCTTTCTGCAACTTGCAACCGCGGCCGGCCGGAAGCTGCATTACCCGCGGCTTGTAGTGATCGTCAAAATTATTGATGTAACAGATATCAGAAGGCGTTTCTTCATTGGCCGACTGCTCTTCAAAGAATTGTTTAAGATGATCTCGTTTGTTGGTTTTACCGGGGCCGAGGGCAAAAATGTTGAACCCATCATCCTTTATGCCAATCCCGAATTCGAGCGAGCTTGAAAGCCGCTCCTGACCAATAATGGTCGTGGAATTGCTTATCTCTTTTGTGGTTTCAAAGTTGAATTGTTCCGGATCACATTTTTTATACAGCGTCTCAGCATTTAATTTAGCCACAATAGAAGAAATTTAATTTCGAGTCTTTTGAAATTAAATGCTTCTGTAGTAAAAGAAGTTCCGAGCCTTAAACTGGGATAGGAGACCCGGTAACCAAAATTTAATTGGCTTTATCTTTTATTTACTTTTTGTTCTTTTCCGGGACAATAGAAATTTTATCCAGCGAAAGCCCATCCATAATCTGGTCGTAATTGGTGATATCGTTTGGAATGATGATATCGTTTTGGCTGCGGGCCAGCTTTGAAAGCTGATTGATGTACTTTTCGGCCAGCCGCATCTGCATGGCTTCTTTTCCTTTGGGTGATGAAAGGGCATCGGCTATCTGCTCGATAGACACCGCTGTTGCTTCTGCTATCGCTTCAATCTCTTGTGCTACACCCTGCGCTTCGTTTATGCGTCGCTGCATTTCGCCTTCCGACCTGTTGATAATCTCGCTCTTTGTACCTTCGGCATCATTAATAGTTGACTGCATGATGCCTTCCGAGTTGGCGATTGTAGCGCGTCGATCGCGCTCGGCCGTCATCTGTCGTTCCATGGCTTTCTGTATGGTATGAGGCGTTACAATGTTTTTTATTTCGTATCGAAGCACCCGGATGCCCCATGCCTGCTCCATTTCAGAAAGTACTTTTACTACTTCTTTGTTGATGATGGCTCGGTCTTCAAACGTATCGTCTAAATTCATCGTCCCGATTATAGAACGGGTAGTGGTTTGTGCCAGTTGTACGGCTGCAAACCGGTAATTAGTGATGCCGTAGCTGGCATTTACCGCATCGGTGACGGCAAGATAGATCACCCCGTCCACTTCAACTTTTACGTTGTCCTGTGTAAAGCACTCCTGTGGTTCTACTTCAATCGTTTGCTCACGCAGATCCTGCCGGTATTTAACCCGGTCGAAAAAGGGAATCAGTGCATGGAAACCCGGACCCAGCGTTTTCTGGTACTTGCCCAACCGTTCCACGATATATGCCTGCTGTGTAGGCACCAGCTGAATAGACTGAATAAATTTGTAAGCGACATAAATTGTGAATAGTCCTAATAAAACCTGACTGATCGTATTGATAATCATTGGTGGCCTCCGGAATGGGTTGAAGGATTAGCATGTTGCGGTGTGTGGTCGCTTATTTTTCCGACGCCTTCGAAAAACGTTTTTAGGTTTGCCGTTTCGGTAGGCAGGACAGATACATTGGCTTTGTCCATTACATTACCCAACTGGTTGATAAATTGTTCAATAAGCTTGGTTTTAACGGCTAAGTCACCGCCGGGTTTGGCGATGGCTTCCGATACCCGGCGCAGCCCTTTTGCTGTTGCCGTGGCTACCAGTTCAATTTCCTGTGCGCGGCCTTTTGCTTCATTAATACGCTTTTGACGATTCGCTTCGGAGCGTAAAATGGCCGCTTGCCGCTCACCTTGTGATTCATTCTTTTTGTAATCACGCGTACCGGTCGATTCGGTAATTTCGGCGCGCTTGGCGCGTTCGGCTTCCATCTGTTTCTCCATGGTATTGATGAGGCTATCCGAGGGGCGGATATTCCGAATTTCGTACCGCATCACTTTAATGCCCCAGGGATCGGAGGCTTTATCAATTTCGCGCACAATATTCTCATTCATCTGCTCCCGTTCCGAAAATGTATCGTCGAGGGTAATTTTACCGATTTCGCTCCGCATGTTTGTTTGCGCCAGGTTAACCGATGCCAGTTTGTAATCGCTGATACCGTAACTGGCTTTGTAGGCGTCCATCACTTTTACATAGACCAGCCCATCTACCTCAACCTCAATATTATCCTTGGTGATACAAGTTTGACTGGGAACGTCGATAACCTGCTCGCGCATTTCCTGGCGGTAGGCAGGTTGATCAACAAAAGGGATAAGAAAATGGAATCCCGGTTTTAGCGTTTCGGTGTATTTGCCCAAGCGTTCTTTAATTACTTCCTCCCGCATTTCTACGATGATGAAGACTTTGGTGACAACAAACACCCCAAGCAGAATTAAGATGAGCAGAAATGTCCACATAAAGAATATATTTAAGAATTAGCAGATATAAATTAAGCCTGTAATCGTATCTGCATTGCCCCGAAGAATACGATCTTTTTACTTATTCGAAAACGAAATGAAAAAGATTCAATTTTTTAGAGATTGATTGATTTTTGTATCGTTTTTGGAGTCGGGTTCATCCGCAGGCTCTACCACCCACGTAAGATTATCGCGGTATTTAATTTTGGCTTTTGTCCCGGCTTCCAGTTCTCCCTGGTCGGATCGCGCCTGCCAGGATATTCCCTGGTACCGGATGCGACCTGAATTATCAAAGGCATTCACCGGTTCGGTAACCTCAACAATTTGATCCATCGCCTCAAAATCTTCATCAGCAAGTTTAAAGGAGCTTTGTCCGCCCCAGTATTTTTTCAGCAGGGGACGAAAAGCTATGACAAGCGCAACGGAACTTACAAGCCAGATGGCAATGGAGAGACTCGGACTCGCTAATAATCCCAAATATCGCAGAAGCCCTACAAAAAGTCCGCTTAACCCCAAAAAGAATGAGACGCCGCCGGGAATGAATGTTTCGAGAAGCATGAGGAAGAGTCCTCCTCCTAAAAAAAGCCATGTCAATAGTTCGCTATCCATGAATCTGAGGATTGAAGTTTGAATTAGTAGTTTTGTGATGAATCGGTAACATAAATCTTAATGATTTTTTTAGTTGTATGTAATAATAAATGATAAAAAAAGGGTAGAACAACTAATATATTTATATATGAGAAATTAAATGAATAATTAATTTCAGTTTTAGGGAACATAAAGGATTAGAATTTATTTACATAACCCCAAGAAGATACAAAATGGAGTATATTCTGCGTGGTGATTAACAGTGTTAACCACCAGAAATATTTTTTGTAACAAAACCTCTCCTGCTTGTTCTTAGAAGAAAAGAATATTTTTTCTCTAAAAACAAAACAGGTCTAATGTTATTGCAGATGGCAAAGAAAACGGTATTAATAGTAGAAGATGAGATGATTATCTCACTTATGCTTCAGCAGATGGTTATTCAAATGGGTCATGAAGTGGTTGGAAAGGCCACAAGCGGAGAAGTGGCTGTGCAAGAAGCTTTAGAAACCCGGCCTGAAGTTATCCTGATGGATATTCGACTGCAGGGTAAAATGGATGGTATTGAAGCTATCATAGAAATTCAGAAAGAGATTAATGTTTCGGTCATTTACATTACGGGAAATACCGATCAGATGTATAAGAAGCGTGTAAAAGAAACTGATTATTTAGATTTCCTGGTGAAGCCTATCACTCAGCATCAATTATCGCACTCGTTAGAATTGGCCTCCTAAACTTGTGCCAGGTTATTATCATTTAGTATTACAGATGAAACTTTTTGTCGAAGGTTCACTTTAAGCTATTCAATAACCGTAATTAAATTTATCTCTCAATGAAAAAGTTAGTTGCAATTTTTGCTGTATTGTTATTTACCATGCCTGCGGTGGGACTTGCTCAAATCGAAAGTGGTTTTGGCATTGGCCCGCGCCTCGGATACTATCAGGCAGATGATGCGGAAGAAGGAAACGTTTTTGGCGGTATCCAGATTCGCGGCCGCTTGAGCCCCGTGTTTGGCCTGGAAGCTGCTGTCGAATATCGAGCCGGGCAGGAATACGGTATCGACGGCGTTCAATCTATGGAAACCAGCTTTGTGCCCGCTACGGCTTCGGCCTTATTGTTTCTTCCGGTAAGCGACCACTTTGCACCGTATGGTGTAGCCGGTTTAGGAGCCTATTATACTATTTATGATACCGAAGGCTTCAGTGAAGATATTGATAACGAGTTTAACGTCGGTTATCATCTTGGTTTCGGGCTGGAGATTCCATTCAACCAAAATGTGGCATTGAACGCTGATTATCGTTATCTGTTTTTAAATCCCGACCGGAATGAACAAAATTTAGAGGATACCGAATTTAGTGGTAACGCTTTTACCGTTGGACTCATGTTTTATCTCTAATCAATCCTTAACCATTAATTTCGAGGACTATCATGGATAAACTTGAAATAAAAGGCAATTGGAACAAAATAAAAGGGAAACTTAAACAGGAATACGGCGAACTTACCGATAACGACCTGCAATATACCGAAGGCAAAGAAGAGGAATTAGTTGGTCATTTGCAGGAAAAACTTGGTAAAAGTCGCGATGAAGTAATCAAAAAGCTGCGAAGTTACTAACCTATAACGACGTTTCATATAGTAAGCCTGTCTTCATTTTTGGAGGCAGGCTTTTTTTATTAATGGAATTTTATAATTGGATACTTGTTTTTATGCCTGAACCTTTACAATTTCAATGCCGTTTTAAAAAACAAAGAAAACTCTTTTTAGCACTGTATGTCTGAGATTAAGATACCAGAAGTTGAACTAAATATTTACACGCCGAAAGATCCGGTTGAAGTTCCCATCGTTGAAAATTATATCTGCACCAAGGAATCCAGCCCCAATTATGTTCGTCATATTACCTTCGATATTGCCGGTACCGAGTTGGAAGGGCACGTTCAGGTAGGCCAGTCGATAGGCATTCTTCCTCCGGGTGAAAATGAAAGGGGGCGCCCTTACAAGTTGCGATTATACTCGGTTGCATCACCCACAAAAGGAGAAAATGGGAAATCAAATCTGGTTTCAACTACTGTTAAACGCACCATCGAAGAATGGGATAATAATAAATTATACCTGGGCGTATGTTCTAACTATTTAGCAGATCTTGAGCCTGGTGACAAGGTAAAACTTACCGGCCCCAGCGGTCGCCGGTTTCTGCTCCCGGAACAGGCCGAAGATTTCAATTATCTGTTTTTCGCAACAGGGACCGGCATAGCGCCTTACCGAGGCATGATTATGGAGCTGCTGGAAGCAGGAATAGAAAATGAAATCATCCTGGTTTTTGGTTGTGCTTACCGAACAGATCTGATTTATGCCGAGTATTTTGAAAGAATGGATGAAGAGCATCCCAACTTTCACTATGTGCCTTACATCTCCCGGGAAGACCGTCGCCATGACGGCACCAAAAAATATGTACAAACCTGTTTGTGGGATGATGCCGAACTTATAGATCCGGTTTTAAATAAAGAAAATACGCTGCTTTATATTTGCGGGTTGAAGGGTATGGAAAGCGGCATCTACCGTGCGTTGGCCGAGAAAGGACTGGAAGAGTATTTGGATATTCGAAAAGAGGCAAGGGATAAACAGCCCGGTGAGTGGGATGAAAATGATTTGAGGCGGCACGTTAAACCATCGGACCGGACCTTTGTAGAAGTTTACTGATTTTGTTCGGGGGCTATCATTTAAAGGAAATGAATTCGGCATTCCAGGAAGCCCGAAGGTTTTTACCCAGTCGCTTGGTATATACCTGTGTAAATTCTGCTCCGATTAATACGATTTGCACATTGTAGTAGATCCAAATAAGAAAAACCACAAAAGATCCGGCTGCTTTATATCCGGCGTGCAGCATCCCGCTTCCCAAATAGAGCCCTACCAGGTACTTGCCGGCAAGAAACAGGATTGTCGTTACGCACGCACCCACAAAAATATCTTTCCAACGGGCATTTACATCAGGTAAAATTTTAAATACCAGCGTGAAAAAGAGCATCGTCATCAAGATAGATACAAGGGATGATACAAACTGCAGCAGGGGAACCAGCACTCCTGGCAGGTAGGGCATAAATAGATCGCTAAAGAAATTTAACCCACCTTCCAAAAGCAGGGAGAGAATAAATAATCCCGTTAGTAGAAAAATGGTGGAGATAGCAAGAAAACGATTTAAAAGGTACTGTTTTACAGAGCTTATTCTTGGGTTTGTAATGCCCCAAATAGTGTTTAAGGTATCTTTTAACTGTGCTATAATTTTTGTGGCACCATAAAGTAGTATCAATATAGCCATACCCGATGCAATAATGCCCGTAGACTCTGCATGAGAGATTGTGGCAAATTCCAATAAGGAATTTGCTGTCGGGGCGCCTACAAGCTCCACCAGGTAGCCCGTAACTACCTCCGCACTCTGCTGCTCTCCCAAGAAAAATGTAACAAGTCCCAGTACGATGATTATAAGAGGCGCAATCGAGAATATGGTGTAAAAGGCAATGGCTGCACCATGCAGAGCAATATCATGCGTTTTTGTACTTTTAAATGTTTCTTTACTTAAACTATTTATTGTTGCAAGCAGATTATCAGCCATGCTTTTTCCAAATCTTTGTCTCTCTCAGTTTTTTAATTTTGTAACTCCCGCTGACACCACATATTTCATTACATCTGCCGAGCTAAGTTCAACAGGCGTAACAGCTTTTTTGGGCACCAGGTATAAATTGCCCGAAAAATTATAGGAATGCGGGCAATAGACGGCCACCATATCGGTAAGTCCCAGATTTGCCAGGTCCGTTTGGGTGATAAACCCAATACGTTTTACCGTGTTTCCTTCAGCCTGATTAAAGTCGGCAATAACCGGTTTGTTGAATCGCTTTTTATCACCCACAAAGGCTTCAGTGAGTTCTTTTAATGCAGTGTAAATAATTTTGACTAACGGCACCTTCGCCATAAAACGGTCAAAATAACCAACTACAGGCTTTACAAAAGCTCTTGAAAAAAGGTATCCAATAAGGCTGACAGCAAAAAATACGGTAATGATTCCAAGCCCGGGTATATCAACGCCGAGCCATTGGTAAAGCAAGTCATTAAAAACAGTGTTTGACCACTGTACAGCGGCAATGATAATGTAGAGCGTTGCCACAACCGGAAATACAAAAAGAAGTCCCCTGAAAAAATAATTGACAATATTTTTCATAACACAAGAATAATTAAGTTTTAGCAGATAAAAGAATCTATGTTATTTTCTCCTGCTTTTCATTTCCATTTAATGGATTATATATAAAGATGAGTTCGAATCGATTTTTTACTATTTTTGGGAGCTTATTGGGAAATAATCAATCGAAGGATAATCATATAAATGAAGAATAGAAGTTCAGCACAAATACGGCAGGATTTTTTAACCTTTTTTGAAGAGAAAGGGCACGCCGTTGTTGACAGCGCGCCGGTTGTTCCCCGGAATGACTCAACCCTGCTGTTTACCAATGCAGGAATGAACCAGTTCAAACCCATTTTTCTGGATGAGCAGAAGGGAGTCAAAAAAAATGGAAAAATCTGGAATCGCGCTACCGACACCCAGCGCTGTATTCGTGTAAGCGGTAAGCATAACGACCTGGAAGAAGTGGGGCGCGACACCTATCACCACACGCTGTTTGAGATGCTCGGCAACTGGTCGTTCGGTGATTATTTCAAAAAAGAAGCGATCCGCTGGGCGTGGGAGCTTCTGGTTGATGTTTGGGAGTTAGATCCCGGGCGATTATACGCTACCGTTTTTGAGGGTGATGAAAGCGACGGCCTGCCGATGGATGAGGAGGCTGCTACCTTCTGGAAGTCCGAAACAGGCATCAATCCCGACCACGTTCTTGCGTGCGGTAAAAAAGACAATTTTTGGGAGATGGGTGATACGGGTCCGTGCGGCCCTTGTTCGGAAGTACATATTGATCTGCGCAGTGATGACGAACGAGCCGAAACACCCGGTGCGGATCTGGTTAATAAAGATCATCCCAGGGTGATGGAAATATGGAATTTGGTTTTCATCCAGTTTAACCGCCAACCCGACGGAAGCCTGGAAAAATTGCCGGCCCAGCATGTCGATACCGGCATGGGATTTGAACGTATGTGTGCAGTTTTGCAGGGAAAAAATTCCAATTATGACACTGATCTTTTTATGCCGGTTCTCAAAAAAATTGAAGAGCTTTCGGGGATATCGTATAAAGATGATCCCGAGACCGACATTGCCATGCAGGTTATTGCTGATCACATCCGGGCGGTAAGTTTTTCTATTGCTGACGGTGCATCGCCCGATAATGAAGGCAGGGGGTTTGTTGTCAGACGAATATTGCGCCGTGCCGTCCGCTACGGATGGGATAAATTGAATCTGAAAAAGCCATTTTTTCACAAAATTGTTCCTGCACTGGCCAAACAGTTTGAGGATGTTTTTCCGGTACTGGCCGATCAGCAGAAGTTTGTAACAAGTGTAATTAAATCGGAAGAGGAGAGCTTTTTAAATACGCTGGGCCAGGGGATTGAACTTTTTAATGAAGTCGCCGAAGGCAAAGAAACAATTTCCGGTGAAGACGCTTTTAAGCTGCACGATACGTATGGTTTCCCGATTGATTTAACGGAGTTGATGGCGCGTGAACGGGGTATGGAAGTAGATCATGAGGGTTTTCAACAGAAAATGCAGGAGCAGAAGGAGCGTGCCCGTGCAGCGGGTAACTTCAAAGCAGATCAATCCGGATCGAAAGAATGGACGACCGTGCATGAGAATTTGGAATCTCGATTTGTAGGATACGACCAGCTTGCGGCATCAACCAAAATTATGGCGTATCGGAAGAGTGGGGATCAGCCGGCGGTAATCCTTGCTAAAACACCGTTTTATGCAGAAAGTGGCGGGCAAGTTGCCGATACGGGTACCATCACGAATGGTGACCAAGTGATGAATGTGCTGGATGTACAGAAAAATGAGCAGGATTTTATCCATTTTGTTGATGAGCTTCCGGCTGATTTTTCGGGCGAATGGAAAGCCGAGGTTGACCAGTACCGCCGCCGCGAAATTATGAAGCATCATACTGCTACGCACTTGGTTCACGCTGCGCTGCGCGAAACCCTGGGCGATCATGTTGTGCAAAAAGGATCACTGGTGGATGAACATCACCTTCGGTTCGATTTTTCGCACTACGATCCGTTGAGCCGCGACGAACTCGATACGATCGAAAAAATGGTGAATGATCATATACAGGAGAATATTACCAGGCAGGAAGATCGTGATGTGCCCATTGAAAAAGCTAAAGAGCGGGGTGCCATGATGCTGTTCGGCGAAAAGTATGGCGAAAAGGTGCGCGTTATTACATTTAACTCAGATTATTCGGTTGAGCTCTGCGGAGGTACGCACGTAAATGCAACCGGAGAAATTGGCTACTTTCGGTTTCTGAATGAATCGTCGGTGGCCTCCGGCGTGCGCCGTATTGAAGCTGTAGTGGGTAAGGCTGCCGATGCGTATCTGCGTAAAGAGAAGTCGGTGCTGCAATCGATTCATCAGGAAATCGGGCAGTCGAAAGATCCGGCTGCTGACGTGCATCGCCTGGTGGAAGAACGCAAACAGTTGCAAAAGAAGATAGAACAGCTGCAGCACCGGCAAAGTCTATCTAAACTTGAGGAGCTCATTAGCGGGGCTGAAGAGGTTGATGGCAGTATTCTTTTGGTTGCAGGTGAAGTTCCCCATGCTGATATGAATTTGTTGAAGCAGCTTGGTTATGAAGCCCTTGAGAAGCTGCCGAAGGGAACCATTGCTATTTTGGGAGCCAAAGATATGGAGGCCGGGAAAGTCTATATCGTGGCCACTGTAACCGATGATATCATTGAAAATAAAGGCATTCAAGCGGGCGCTTTGGTTGGAAAGCTGGGGCAAAAGCTGGGCGGCGGCGGTGGCGGACAGCCTAAGCTTGCTACAGCCGGGGGAAGTAAGCCCGAGAAGCTGGAAGAAGTGTTGAATGACGCTGCCGAGATTATTAAACAGCAATTAGCAGATTAGCACTTTTGGAGAGTACTGAAGCGAAATAAGAATTAAGATCATTTTACGGAACGAGTCTCTGTAATCTTTCATTATTTTAGGTATATTTTAGGCTTTGAAATTAATATTTAAAACAGCATTTAAGAGCACATGCTCTAAATAGGTTCATAATTTACTATGGCAAAAAGCAAGAATGGCGAGAACGTAACATTTACACCTTCCGGAACGGCAATCCGTAATAACGGAAAGGTTGAGCGAAGCACTGAACTGCCGGGCACCACAAATAAAAAGCATAAAACGCTGGGATTTTCAGAAGAAGACTTGCTCGATATTTTTAGAGAAATGTATCTGCAGCGCCGCTTCGAAGAGCGGGCCATGCAGATGTATCAAAAAGGCAAATTCGGCGGTTTTCTGCACTTGTTTATGGGACAGGAAGCGATATCAACCGGGACGGTACGTGCGCTTAATGACGACGACGATATTATTACGGCGTACCGGGATCACGGCTGGGGACTGGTTCGAGGTGTTTCACCAAAAGAAGGGATGGCCGAACTGTACGGTAAGGTAACAGGCTGCTCAAAAGGGAAGGGCGGGTCGATGCATTTCGCGAATGTAAAAGAACATTTTTGGGGCGGTTACGGTATTGTAGGTGGTCATATACCGCTGGGCGGCGGCATTGCTTTTGCCAATAAATACAAACAAAATGGAC
Organism: Balneolaceae bacterium; assembly: GCA_016937115.1. Classification (GTDB taxonomy): domain Bacteria; phylum Bacteroidota; class Rhodothermia; order Balneolales; family Balneolaceae; genus SMO-BIN1. The sequence continues at coordinate 17,472 of JAFGWN010000076.1, forward strand.
GTGTTACTGCTTGTTTTCTGGGTGATGGCGCGGTTGACCAAGGCGCGTTTCACGAGACGCTGAATATGGCGCAAAATTGGAAGTTGCCCTGTATCTTTGCTATTGAAAATAACGGTTATGCAATGGGAACGGCCGTGCACCGGCATTCAGTGGGCGAACTGGTCGATCGCGCTGACGGTTATGGCATGAAAAGTGCTGTTGTGAACGGCATGGACATGTTTACCGTGTATGACAAGATGAAAGAGGTTGCCGAAGATGTGCGGAAAAACTCCGAACCGTGGTTACTCGAAATTCGCACTTACCGTTACCGGGGGCACTCGATGTCGGATCCGATGAAATACCGCAGCAAAGAAGAGTTGGAAACATATCAAAAAATGGATCCGATTGAGCGTATGAAAAATTATCTGCTGGATGAAGATATCGCAGACCAGGAAAAAATTGACAGCATCCAGGATGAAGTTGAAGAGGAAGTGATGGAGGCAATTGATTTTGCAGAAGAAAGTGAGTTTCCGGATAAAGAACATTTGTATAAAGATGTTTTCGTCGAAGACGACTATCCGTTTCACAGGTAGGACAGCTACCGGATATTCATTTTTATTGAGATTATCCGGCATCCGGTGTCTGCTATCTCATATTTTGAGCATTAACTATAACAAGTGTAGATTTAATTTTTAGTTTTAAATTAGAAACCGAGACAAACAATGGCTGAATTACAATTCAGAGAAGCAATACGGGCGGCAATTGACGAGGAGATGGCCCAGGATGAAGATATTTTTGTGATGGGGGAAGAGGTCGCCGAATATGACGGAGCCTATAAGGTTACCGAAGGACTGCTCGACAAATACGGTCCCAAGCGAATGATCGATACCCCTATTGCGGAACTCGGTTTTGCAGGCATCGGTGTTGGGGCAGCAATGAACGGGCTCCGGCCGATTGTTGAATTTATGACCTTTAATTTTGCTGTGCTGGCTGCCGACCAAATCATAAACCACGCATCTAAAATTCGGTATATGACCGGCGGACAAATTAAAATCCCCATTGTGTTCCGCGGCCCGAATGCCTCGGCAGGGCAGTTAAGTGCAACACATTCGGTATCATACGACGCCATGTATGCTCACTTTCCGGGCTTAAAAGTGATTTATACCTCGGAGCCGGCCGATGCCAAAGGGTTGTTGAAATCTGCGATTCGGGATGATAATCCCGTGCTGTTTATGGAGTCCGAGCAGATGTATGGATTAAAAGGCGAAGTGCCTGATGAGGATGACTTTACAATCCCGATTGGTAAAGCCAAAGTGAAACGTGAAGGCAGCGACGTTACGGTAGTAGCCCACGGCAAGATGTATCATGTTGCAACACAGGCGGCAAACAAGCTCAAAGAAGATGGGGTGGAAGTGGAAATTATTGACCCGCGTACTGTTAAACCGCTGGATATGGAGACGATTATAAAATCAATCAAGAAAACGAATCGTTGTGTAATTGTTGATGAAGCGCATCCATTTGGAGGCTTGGCTGCTGAAGTCGGATATCTGATTCAACGTGAAGCATTTGACTACCTTGATGCACCCGTGCAGCGCGTGACTCTGCCAGATACCAGCGCACCATTTGCCAAGAACCTATTTGAGGAATGGTTTCCAAGCCCAAAAGAAGTTATCGATGCCGTGAATTCTGTGACGTACAGGAAGTGATAATAGGTGATTAAGTTACTTGGTGATTAGGAAATTCAATTGATATCCTAACCACGCAATTACTTAATCAGTTGTATTTTCTTGTTTCACTATTTTTAATAAAAGTTTATTAAGACTTTAAATTTAAATTAAGAGCTAAATACAGATGGCCATAAAAGTTGAAATGCCCAAGTTAAGCGACACCATGGAAGAAGGGGTGATTGCGAAGTGGAATGTTAAAGAAGGGGATAAAGTTGAGTCCGGCGATGTAATTGCCGAAGTGGAGACCGATAAAGCCACGATGGAAGTGGAGGTTTTCGATGCCGGTACAATCCTCAAGATTTTGGTTGAGGAAGGAGCGGCTGTTCCACTGGGTGAAACGATGGCAGTAATTGGTGAAGAGGGAGAAGATATTAGTGATATCACGGGTGCCGGAGATAGCTCCTCGACCGATGAAAGTGGTGATAAGGAAGAAGCAGAAGAAGAGATTGAGGCTGAGGAAGAAGAAAAGGAAACTGCAGAGCAAGAGGCCGAACAAGATAAGCCCGCCGAAAAAGATGACGAGAAGCTGAGCAAGCCGCAGAGAGAAAAGAAAGAGTCAAAATCTTCGGCGCCCAAAGACGGACGTATTAAGGCATCACCGTTAGCCCGAAAGATGGCCGAGGAGGAAGGTATTGAGTTGAGCAGGGTGACGGGAAGCGGACCCGACGGGCGTATCATTAAAAAGGATATTGAAGGATATGAGCCCACCGCAGAACCGGCAGTGGCAAGCAGTCGTGAAGATACGGAACATCGCGTTTCACAAATGCGCAAGACGATTGCCCGCCGGCTTTCCGAAAGTAAGTATACCAGCCCACATTACTATGAAACGATTGACATTGATGTGGAACAGCTTTTTGCGGCGCGCAAGCAGCTAAATGAAATGATTGAAGGGAAAGTAAGCTTCAACGATATCATTATAAAAGCGTGTTCGGTAGCGTTACGCCGCCATCCGATGGTGAACAGTTCCTGGCAGGATGATTCCATTCTGGAACACGGTGATGTGAATGTTGCTTTTGCGGTAGCTATCGATGAAGGCTTGATTACGCCGGTGCTTCGTAACACCGATCAAAAAGGATTACAGCAAATCTCATCAGAGAGTAAGGATTTGGCTGAAAAAGCCCGTAACCGCAAGCTGGAGCCCGAACAGATGGAGGGAAGTACCTTCACCATCAGTAACCTGGGTATGTTCGGTATCGAGCAGTTTACGGCTATTATCAACCCGCCGAATGCGTGCATCCTTGCGGTTGGCGCTATCCGGGATGTGCCTGTGGTTAAAGACGGGGAAGTTGTGCCCGGCAAGCGCATGAAAGTGACGCTCTCGAGCGATCACCGTATTGTTGATGGCGCCACAGCGGCGCAATTTCTGAATACGCTGCAGGGGCTGCTTAAGAATCCGCTGGGAATGCTGTTATAGCCACTTGTGGCAGATCAGTTTGGGGATACGTGACTGCCTGATTGTTATTCTGAGGCGTGCATAGCGCGAATAACAATGGGGGGTTGCACATTTGCAAGGGTTTGAAGCCTTTGCACAAGAAGTAGCGCCTCCTTTTCATTTTTAATGCCATCGATAATAAGATCATTTCTCTCCCACCGAATATCAATTCTATTCATTGACGGCACCACGCTCTCTACAAGTGACTGTATTTGAGAAGCAGTGGGGGGCGTTTTCCCGAAAGAAGCTTCTAATTGGTAGTTAAGCTCAGCGTCAGAGTAAGGAAAAACAGGCTGGCCCGTAATAAAGGCTTCCTCAAACTGAGTATTCTTTTTAATGACACGCAGCGCTTTAAGCACTTCGTTAAATGAATAGAAAACGGTTGTTTTAACTTTATATAAATTTTGGAATCGGCTGTCCCGGACAATTTGTAACGAGTAGGGAATCACTGACGCTGATTGCTGTTTGAAAGCAAGAGCATTTGCTTTACTGCTAAAGGCGCCTAATTGAACCGTGTATGCTGTAGCCTGGAATCCAATTTCTGTAGAAGGCCTGGAGATTAAAGTGGCATCAGAAAATTCATCACCCGGTTTATTTTTTAATAAGGTTGCAATTTTCCGGGCCGATTTCATCGGCTCGCTGATCAATACATACTTATTTTGCTTTTTACTCCAGGTTACGGCAAATGCCAGTGTAAATTGTTTTTGCGCCTTTTCCTTTGCACGCATTGCACGGTAAATGGAAGTATATTTACCGGCTAAAATTTGGTAGGAATAGCTGGTGGTTTCTTTTGGCTTCTCAGCTATATCTTGGTTAAAGGCCGTAGTGTCTTTCGTTACTGTATTTGATTGTCCAAGCGGAGCTAAAATGAAATTCAAGTTATTGATATAATCACCGTCTTCCGTTGTTTCTACTTCAAATTCAATTTGTTCGGGTTTGGACCGGGCATTCAAAAATGCAAGCTGGGACGAATCAATTTTGACCGTGTATTGCCCTGGCGGAACCTCATAGGAATAAAAAGTCCCGTCAGAAAAGGTACGCATTGTCTTATTGAAATCTCCCTTAATTTGCCTGAGATTAACCGTTACTCCGGCCAGTGCACGTTGTTGATTTCCGTTTTCCATTTTAACAGAACCTTCAATAACGCCCGACATGAAAAACGGAATTTCTATGGGCTTATATCTATTGGGATCGGCTATAAAAGAAAACTTTTCTGTCGCGGGAACCAGTAATGGATTTTTTATAACCCCCTTGTTGATTTCTATATTGTAGCGATCATAAGATCTAAGCTGGGTGAGGTAGGTAAGATCATCATCGTAGATAAAAGCCCCGCCCGAGCGGTTGAGCCGAATTGCATCTTCCTGGATAATTTGTTCTCCTTTTTCGTAACTGCCTGAACTATTGCTATCTACAAAAAGCCGGAAGGCGGCGCCCGAGCGCCCGACCTGCTGGCGATTTATGGCTTTTAACTTGCCATTATAGCTATCGTAGCCGATAGAGCCGCGTAACGTATTGGTGAAAGTATTTCTGTTTCCTGCACGCTGAAAAGTGCTATTGGTTCTTATCTTGTTGAAATCAAAAATCAGGTTTATCCCAAACAAGTTAAAATCACCTGCAAAATTACGGGCAAAGTTAAGCCGAATGTTGCTGTCCTGAGAAATATTTTTTGTCAAATTAAGTTCAATCTGTTCAACCTGAGAAAGTCTGGGGCTATAGCTGGCGGTAGCCCGGAAAAAAGTTCCCCCGAGATATGAGGGCAGCCCCGATTTTCTTGAAACCATATAGGTGGCCGATGCCGAAAGCTGGCTCAGGTTGCCGGGGGTAAAGTTAAATGTTCCGATTTTTGTATCGCGATATGCCAGTCGAAGATTAAGCCGGTTTAACCGGGTGTTCAGATCTAACCGATAACGGGTAAGGTCTCCAAAATCCCGGAATTCGCGGGTGCCCAATATCCGGAAGTTTATAGGGAAGTTACCCAGCATAATTGGGAGAAATGCATTTGCGCTAATCTCCTGGTTCAGATTGGAAAGGTTGTAAATCCCCTGGTCAGCGGTGTAATAGGTGTAGCCGATATTCCAACTTGCCGCTGACGGATAAACCACATTGCTGCTAAATCGGTAAAAAGCCTGAGGGACGGCATCAACCGATACTATATAATTCGTTAGAATACGACTCGCAACAGAACCATAAAACGTGGGAAGGCTGTTGTTGTAACCTGTATAATATTCTGCTCCTACAGTTCCTGTAAGCCAGTCTGTAAGTCCCGAAGATATACGGGATTGGGCAACGAAATTTTGTTCTTGAATTCCGGCAAAGGGATTATCCAGCCGCCCCGCACTTACAGAGTAATACGTTTTGCCGGGGGGCGTAAATGTAAACGGGATATCAATCCGTTGGGCTATTTCCCGTACCTGGCCTGAAGGCCCGTATATTTTTAAATTTAACCGGGAATTACCATAGGTCAGTGGAACTGTAAAACGGTAATTGCCCAGTTCATCAGCCTCCTCAAATCCTACAAGTGCGTTATTAAGATACACTTCGACCTCTGATTGAGGAATGGTATTCCCGTTTATCGCATATTGATCAAATAGGGTGCGTGGTATCACAGGTTGATTCGTGAGCCGGGCGCCTACAATGGAATTGGAGTTTAATCCCTCTGTTATCACCTGTCCTGCAAGAATTTGACGCAGGTAGGGATTGTCATCCATGACATACCGCAGCCGAAGATTATCTGTTCTGAAGGTCTTTACCTCATCGGAGTAACTGCCAAAAACAGACCCTTGAAGATCACCTCCAAGAAGTTCAGCGCCCAAATTAGTTGAGTAGGTATAAATATTTGTCTCCTGCGATATATTCGATGAAAGGCTGTAGTCGAGAAAGCCGCCATCCAAAAGTTGCCGGTTGCGGTCAAACTTGAGTGGGTAACCGGTATGGTCGTAGTATAATTGTTCCAGCTGTTCGCGTCGTTGCTGGCGCTGGTATTTTGCCACCACAGGCATGGTGTAAGGCGCCTCCAGCTGTAAATCTAATGCATTAAAGTTTATAACAAAAGATAAATCAAAGATCTCTTTGAATAGAGCAGGTGTAACATAAAAATCAAGCTCCTTAATCAGATATTGTTCCGCAGAAAAGGTAAAGCGTTCATCTCCCCGCCGCGCCTGTTGATTTTTGAAGTTTACTGAATATTCTTCCCCCTCATCTACATAAATGCCATTGACTGATAGATTTTGCAGGTTAACTTCATAATCAATTTCCAGGATTTTAAAGAGCTCAGCAAAAGGGAGGTAAAATTGACCATCTTTATAATAGGCGACAATAACCTCATCCAGCGCCGCCTGATAGCGAAAAGAGAGATATACTTCCCGTTCTTCTTCTGAGGCAGTTTGGGCCCGGCTCAGG
>JAFGWN010000077.1 GCA_016937115.1 Balneolaceae bacterium
AAATCTTTTGAAAAGCTTTCCGTAACCTGATCTTCTGAAGTGATCCATTCTTTTAAATATTAATCAGAAGATTTTTTTCTACTGCGTGTGCAATGACCAATTTACATGCAACAGGTTTTCTAAAGATTTCTGTCCATTTCACTTTTAACTGTCAATGGGTTCTTATTACTTTATTAAGATGATCGGATGGTTACCCGGTCACCATTTATGGTGTATTCGATACCTAATATAAATTGAATAGAGTCAAGTACTTTTTCCAGACTTACATCTTCATGTTCTCCTTCCAATACGACCGTTTTAAGTGCTTCATCTTTAATAACAATGTTTACCCCATACCATCTTTCCATCATGCGTGCAGCTTCTTCAAAAGACTTCCCGTTAAAAACCAACACCTGATCTTTCCACGCCATTAATTCCCAGATATCACCTTCCTTTTTTTCCAGCAACCCTCTATCATCCCGATAAGTAACCCATTGGTTTTTTTCCAGAACCACCTGGTTATTTCCTCCAGACAATGTATCTGCCCATTCGTTTTGCGAAACATTCACTTTCCCCTCTGATACAGCTACTTGCACTTTTTCCTCGTTATTATATGCCTTAACATTAAACGAGGTACCCAGCACACGGGTTGTGATATTACCGGCATGTACAACAAAAGGCTTTGACTCATTCCTTGCGATCGAAAAGAATGCTTCCCCTTTCAAATGCACTTCCCTGAGGCTATTATTAAATCTTTGCGGATACCGAAGCGTACTTCCTCCATTCAGTTTTATGATAGATCCATCACTAAAACGAAGCGTGGCTGTTTGGCCGTGCGGCAGTGTCCGTTCCTGCCAGACAATCTCTTTTTGCTGCATATTGGTTTGGTAATAATAGTACCCCCCGGCTCCGGCAAGAACTACAATTAATATTATAGCCGCTGCTTTAAACAAAAATTCCGGTAGGATAAAGAAGCTTTTTTTAGATGTATTACCCGACCGATAATCTTTCTCTTTAAAAGACGGGTTCAAACCATCCCGAAATGGGCGATCATCAATTTCAGCAAAAATATCCTTCTTAATTTCTTCTTTATCAGCTACAGACAAAGGAGAGTCTTTTTCCAAATCTTTAGCAATCTCTTGCAATAAATGAACATGACGGGGATTCTCCTCTAACCACTTCTCTACTTCCTTCACCTCACGGTGAGTACAAATACCAAGCAAATAATTAATTACTAACTGTTTTTCGGGAAAATCCTTCATTCATCTACTTTTATGTGTTATCTGTATATATAATCCAATGGAATAAGCCTACCCTAATAAAAAAATTGAAATTTATTTACAGTTTATAATGCAGAGAAGGAGATTCCTCGAAATTTTTCAATTGGGCGAAGAATTATTGTGCGTAATCCCGGTTACTCGACTAACTCTGAGCGTAAAATCCGGAGAGCTTTACTAAGATGTGCTTCAACCGTTTTTTCGGAAACCTCCATTTCCTGAGCAATTTCCTTATAGGTTAAGCCCTCTTCACGACTAAGCAAGTAAGCCTCGCAAGCACGCGACGGTATCTTTGATAATGCGTGCTGGTAAGCTTCTGAAATATCGGGTGGGTTGATGACAGGTTCGTGAGGGGGTTGGATCTGTGTCAACTTCTTTAGATTTCTCTCTAACCAATCGTCATAGCTTTTCTCTTTTTGAAGCTGCTTGAGAGCATGATTGCGTGCGGTCGTCAACAGGTAACTTTTAAAGGAAGGATGATCAAAATTAATTTGGTCCCGGGCGTCCCAAATTTTTAGAAAAACATCATGTATCCAATCTTTTAACTGGGCTTTATCGGATGCATAAGAGTACAAAAATGCTGCAATATCGTCAAAATATTGATCATATAATGCCTCAAATTTTTCTTTGGTGAGCATACAGCAACCTAAATTTCTTAACTTACTTCATATATTAAACGAACTAATATTAATATTCAACAATAAATAATAGGTGCTCATTATACGGTGAATTCGTATACTTTTCCCACGCTTTATTCCTCTGTCAAGATAAATTCCTGAGAAAATAGATAGGAGAATTGTAGAAAAGATTAACTCTTTAAAAAATTTACAACTAAAGGGCGTTTATGATTCTTTTGAAGAGCATTGTGTTGTATATCTGCTTATCCTGATAAAACCTCAATCTGTAAAAAAGTACGTACCGGCTATACCAATGCAATCCCCGTTCTCAGGTAGCAGATAGCTTGTGCCTATCTGGAATAGCTCCAAAAATAAGCGAGAATATGATTAAGACACGGTACAACTCTCTATTTAAAATAAAATCAAAAAATCATTTAGTAATTTCCGAAGGCTCCGGCGTCCCTTCCATTTTAGGCGGTGCCGGTGTCTGATTCTGGTATTCTTCAAGCGTAAATTCATCAACCTGAACGACGTCTACCCGGGCATCTTCGGCCTTGCGAATAATTTTGGCTTCCTCTTCAGAAATAATCCCCTTCTCAAGAGCCTTGTCAATAACAAACCGTGGTTGTGTTTTTGGCAGCTCTTTCTTCTTGGTTGCCACACGGATTTTCTTATACACAGGTTCAGCTTCTTTTAAAGCGTTAAGTGCATATTCGTAGCGGCCCAGCGGTTCATCGGTATCTTCAGGAAGATAGATGCCGTCGGTCAGCCGATCGCGTACAGTTCCCCGTTCCTGCATAGCCTGCGCTACTTTATGCCCCAGGTAATCAGACGGCTTACTCCCAATACGGTTCATCCGTGACCACAAGGCAATCGGCCCCCGGAACAGCCAGCTGAGACCCGGCACTTTTATCTCTTTGTAAATACCGTCAAAAGCTTCCTGTATTTTCGCAAAACCGTATTCCATCGACCATTCAAGGAAAACTTCATCCTCTTTAGGGCGTCCTTCTGCTTCAAACCGACGCAGCGTAGCAGTGATGAGATACATCCAACTGAGAATATCGGCAAAACGACCACTGATCTTTTCCTTGATCTTCAATCTACCGCCATAACTGCCCAGCGCAATATCAGCCATAAAAGCAAAAGATGAGGACGCCCATGTGAGCTTACGGTAATATTTTGCAGCTGGTCCGCTTACAGGGGATGAAGCAATGGCTCCACGTGTCAGCGTCATAAGCAGCGCCCGTGCTTTGTTTCGTCCCACATGACCAATATGCTTCCAGAATACATCATCAAACGCCTTAAGATCTTTACGGGTAAGCGCATCGATTTCGTCGTACGCATACGGATGGCAGCGAATCGCCCCCTGCCCGAAGATCATCAACGAGCGGGTTAAGATATTGGCTCCCTCTACCGTAATTGCGATGGGTGTGGCAATATAGCTGTGAGCAAAAATATTACGGGGACCGCGGGAAATACCAGCACCACCCTGTATATCCATCGCATCGTTGATGATCTGCCGGCCCAATTCTGTGAAATTGTACTTGGCAATGGCCGTTACCACCGCCGGCTTTACGCCGCTATCGAGGCCGCCACAGGTGTAGCGACGCCCGGCCTCCATCAGATACGTGAAACCGCCGATCCGCGCCATCGGCTCCTCAATGCCTTCAAACTTCCCGATGTTGATACCAAACTGGCGACGAATGGCGGTGTAGGCGCCCAAAGCGCGTGAGGCTACTTTTGCTCCACTCACACTTTGCGCCGGTAATGAAATACCGCGCCCTACGCCGAGCGATTCCATCAGCATGCGCCAGCCCTTCCCGGCCTGTTCAGATCCGCCAATAATCTGATCGATCGAAATAACAGCATCTTTACCATCAATCGGGCAGTTATAAAACGGAACACCCAGCGGATCATGACGGCGACCAAGCTTAATACCTTCTGTATCGCTGGGAATTAGTGCGCAGGTAATACCCAAATGCTCCTCTTTTCCCAACAGGTTATCAGGGTCGTTCAACTTAAACGCCAAGCCAATGACCGTTGATATCGCTGCCAGGGTGATGTACCGTTTGGTAAAGTTTAGCCGGATATAAAGTTCTCCGTCTTCACCTTTAAAGACTTCACCTTCAGCTGTCATAGAACCGGCATCGGAGCCGGCGGTCGGTTCGGTCAAACCAAAGCAGGGCATCTCTTCACCTGTAGCCAATCGTGGCAGGTAGTGATCTTTCTGTTCATCTGTTCCATAATGCATAAGCAGCTCTGCCGGACCCAGCGAATTCGGTACCATCACAGTCGTTGCCAATGGTCCGCAGCGTGAAGCCAACTTAGTAATAATGGCACTGTGGGCTGAAGCCGAAAATTCAAGTCCGCCGTATTTTTCGGGAATAATAAGCCCAAAGAATTTATGTTTACGCATAAATTCCCACGTCTCATCCGTAAAACCTTTGCGTACAAATACATCCCAGTCGCTTACCATGCCGCAAAGTTCCTCAACCGGGCCGTCCAGAAACGCCTGCTCTTTTTCAGTAAGTTCCGGGTAGTTCTCTCCATTTAATCGTTTTAAATCGGGCTTGCCGGAAAACAGCTCGGCATCGACCCATGTGGTGCCGGCCTCAATTGCCGTGCGCTCTGTTTCTGAGATTGTAGGCAAAAAATTGAGGGCATCCAGCAGTTTCATCACCCCGTTGGTAACCAGTGCGCGGCGGATGGGCTTAATATTAAAAATCAAACATAGAACAACATACGTTGCCATCAGCCAGATGGGTGCATTTAATCCCCAAAGTGTAGCAAAACCGGTGATAGCCCACAGCCAGAGCGGGGCACCTGTGAAGGCAAATCCTGTCGCAACAATTATAAAGCCGACAACAATCGTCCAAATTGGAAACTCGGTAAGAAATCCTAATGTATTGGTTAATGCATCCATGATAAGCACCGTTTAAATATTAGGCTTTTGCTGTAGCGCTGTACGCATTTGAAAGCCGTGGAGTATATGTGAGATTGCCTGTTCAATAAATTCCTGCTGATCAATACGGGTATCGAGCCGTTTTGAAAGTACAACCGACATCACCCCATGCAGCTGTGCCCAAAACGTATAGGCTGCTGTACGGGGGTACGGTTCATCAAAAATATCCTGCCTCACTGCTTCTTTAATCGTATCCGTTAAAAACTCGTACCCTCTGCGCGCTTTACGAAACTTCTCTTTCGGGTACCGGGTCATATCTTCCGGGCTCGCTAAATATATAATCTGATACTCCCGTGGATGTTCCAGCGCATAATTGACGTAAGCCTCGGCAAAACCCTTGAGCCGCTCCTCTGGATCAGTAAGCGACCCATAGACCTTTTCAAGCCTTTCATTCAGCTCACTAATCGATTGCTCGATAAGCGTATGAATCAGATGGTCTTTATTTTCGAAATAAATATACACGCTGGTGGCACTCACCCCCGTTTCCCGGGCAACCTGGCGGAGTGAAAATCCCCGGTATCCTTTGCTCACAAGAAGCTCACGAGCAGATTGAAGAAGTTTATCTCGAAGATCTTGATTGTTATTTCTGGACATTTTCAACAGTGGTTAACAGTGTTAACTAACAAATAACCAATTCTTCATTTAAATGCAATTATAACCATACTAAATGCAAAATTAATTAGTAGTTATCCGTTAATATAGGTAATACATCAAGAGAGCATAAATTTACAATAAGAGATGGTTTTCCCGCTTTCTATATGCCTTTTTTCATATGCCGTTTGTATGAAAAGAAGCTCATCGTTGGGTTTTTCAGCATACACGTTGGTAATTTTTTTAGTGATGGAACCGCCAAATTTTTCTACAGACCGGCATGTATAATTGAAGAAAGGAGTGTCATCGGTTTTAAAATGAATTGCGCCGCCGGGCGGTAAAATATGTTTATACTGCTTCAAAAATTTGGGGGAGGTTAATCTTTTTTTGCGATCGCCGGCCCGGGGAAACGGGTCGGCAAATGTAATCCAGATTTCATTAACTTCATCTCGGGCAAAATATTCGTCAAGGTGATCGATAAACATGCGTATAAATCGCACGTTTTTAAGGTTTTCTTCCTTAGCTTTTTTCGCTCCTTTCCATATACGCGCCCCTTTAATATCAATACCGATATAATTTCGCTTGGGATGACGGCGAGCCAGCTCCAGCGTGTAAGCTCCGGTCCCGCATGCCAGCTCAAGGGTGATCGGATTACTATTGCCAAAAATATTTTCTCTCCAGCGGCCCGTGGGCTTATCGGCTCCCTTCTGCTGATAATCGGTATATTCAAGCACGTGAGAAAACGCCGCAATATCCTCGAAACGCTCTAACTTGTTGATGGTCATAAAGAAACCACTACATAAAATTATTTATGGAGACAAACGCACTATTTCCCATGCATCGCCGCTTTTCTTATAGACGATTCGATCATGTAAACGACCGGGCCGCCCCTGCCAGAACTCTATGCGAGCGGGCTGAACAGAAAATCCGCCCCAAAATTCAGGTAGATGAATATCTTTTCCATCAAACCGCTCTTTCATTTTCTCAAAGTTTTGCTCCAGCACTTCACGCGATTCTACTTCACTGCTCTGGGATGATGCCCACGCACCAAGCTGACTGAGCCGGGGTCGTTTCTCAAAATAGGTTGCCGAATCTTCACGACTCATTTTTTTTACTTCTCCCTCGATACGCACCTGGCGCTCCAGTTCAGGCCAGAAAAAACATAACGATGCATACGGATTTTCTTCCAGCTCCCGCCCTTTTCGGCTTTGGTAGTTAGTATAAAACCGAAAGCCCAACTGATCGAATCCTTTTAATAAGACAACCCGTGCTGACGGCTTTCCTTCGGCAGAGGCCGTTGCCAACATCATGGCGTTGGCATCCCGCAAATCGGCAGCCAGTGCCTGCCGAAACCAGACCGCAAACTGCTCAATAGGATCATTGGCTATTTCATCTTCCACCAATGCGCGGCGAGAATATTCTCTCCGGAGTGCTTCTACATTTTGCTGATCTCCCATAATCCATCACCCGAAATAATCCGGTTCATTCCCCGGCTTCCACTTAATATTACATCCCATGCTGGGTTTTTGTTCTTCAACAATTTCTCCTTCATTTAACAATTTATCAATAGCAGCGCGAATATCCTTACCGGTAACCGGCTTGCCGTTCGCAGGACGACTGTCATCAAACTGTCCCCGATAGACCAGCTCTTGCTTATTATTGATCAAATAAAGGTCGGGAGTGCAGGCCGCCTTGTACGCTTTGGCTACATCCTGGCTTTCATCAAACAGGTAGGGAAAAGGATAATTAAATTTCTCTGCATCTTCAGCCATCTTTTCGGGCCCGTCCTGCGGATAGCGTTCGACATCATTAGAACTGATGGCAATCATACCCAGCTTGTCTTCATAATCCTTCGCGAGCCTTACCAAATCTTCTTTTATAAGTTTTACATAGGGACAGTGATTACACATAAATACGACAAGAACGGCTTCTTTATCGCTAAAATCGGAGATGCTCACATTATTACCGCTCACCGTATCGGGCAGTTCAAAATCCGGCACCCTGACACCCAAATTGAGCATGGTTGATGGTGTTAAAGACATAAGTAAAAATTAGGTTATTATTATGTTAACTACATAGGTACAATGTTTTGAAACAGCAAGTTCCAAGACAATCTATTTTAAAATTTTCAATTCAAAAAAGTTTCATCTGGTACCCTTCCGCCGGTTTAAACGCTGCGGTTGATAAACTGCTTCGTTGTTGGTTATACCCCAGCCGTTTGCTATGAACTGAAAACAGATCCTTGATCTGTTTTGCAAAATTACCCTCTCCGCCAAAGCGTTTGCCAAAGGTCGAGTCGTTCAGTTTGCCATCACGCATATCGCGAATTTTATTCAACACTTTTTCTTTTCGGTCTGGGAAGTGTTGCTCCAGCCATTCCTGAAATAGGTCTTTAACGCTATAAGGCAGCCGTACAATGGTAAAACCAGCGTGTGTTGCCCCGGCTTTGCGCGCGGCTTTCAAGATATTTACACATTCATGATCTGTTAATCCCGGAATGATGGGCGCTACATTAACACCGACTGATATACCGTTTTTTGCCAGTTTCTCGATAGCCTTCAACCGACGAGGGGGCTGAGAAGTACGCGGCTCCATCACCCGTGCTAAATCTCTGTCCAGCGTAGTAATTGAAAGCGTCACATGCGCCGCGTTATGGGCTGCCAGCTCACTCAAGTAATCGATATCACGCGTAACAAGATAGTTTTTTGTGATGATACTTACCGGATTTCGAAATTCAGCCAGCACTTCAAGGCATCCCCTCGTTACTCCCAGCTTGCGTTCCACGGGTTGATAGCAGTCGGTCACGCCACTCATCACAATAACTTTGGGTTCCCACTTGGGTGAGCTTAACCGTTCGCGTAGTTTTTTAGCGGCGTCATATTTTACCATGATGCGCGATTCAAAATCGAGTCCGGCCGAAAAGCCAAGATATTCGTGCGTGGGGCGGGCATAGCAATAAATACAGCCATGTTCACAGCCCCGGTACGGGTTAATGCTAACCTCAAACGGGATATCGGGGCTGTCATTCGTCGATAGAATTTCCTTAGTATCATCGGGATAGAGGCGGGTTTCCTGCGCGGGCTTCTGTCCGGTTTCTTCATCCAGTTGATAGTCGGTATAGGGCCCTTCAAATCGATTTGCCGGATTATCTGAGGACCCGCGGCCACGGATAGGATTTTGATCTGATGACATGACGGCAATCACACTTTTTTAGCATTTCTAATCATAGGTAAATATAACGATAAGAATGCCACCATCGTGTCATCCCGATAAAAAAAGCCCGCCCCGAATACGATCGAAGCGGACTTTCAGGGAAAATATTATTTTATAAAATTAGAGCCCTACATCAGAGCAGCTAATGTTCTGCAGGGAACTATCCCAACACCGTTTTGATGGATCACCATCAGCGGAAAAATAGTAACCGATTGATGAATCTGTATTCCAGTACACTTCAACATCAGTACCAGAACCTGTATTCTCTACATCATCCCATGTCATTAAATGTTCGGGTTCATTGGTATCAAATGCGATTTCAATAACAGGAGAAGCGTCCCCATTATAAACATTAAATACAATATTGTTTTCAGTGTCACTCGAAATAATCCACTCCGAAGAAAAGAGGAGTACAATAGCGTTCGATTCATTTGGGAACCTGAATTCCCAGCTTCCGCTACTCCCATCGTTTTGAATCGTCCCGCTTATAATATTAGCATCTTCAATCGACATTTCACCATTGTCGGCGGTCATATAGAGATTCCATTCCGTCGAACCATTTTTCTCCTCGGCTGTCAACCGTAAGCTGGCACTCATCCCTCCTTCAGTAAGAGAATATGACCACTCCCAAACGCCATTATTAAATACTGGATCTTCCTGGGTGGCATCCCCGACAAAGTTAGTGAATACCGGAAAAAATCCACTAAAAATAGCGGAAGTTAATACGGTAATACTGGCTTCAGTATATGCGTCATTATTTGCGACCGTCGTTGCTGTGGGCAGCGATGTGCTAAATGATTGCAAATTAACATCACTAGTAAGGTAGTACTCAAGTAGTGATTTAGCTGCTGTTTGCGTTGTAGTATTGTCTTCAAAAAACGATACATCGGGCTGTGTTTGAGCGGTAATATCAGGAATTGCCGGTGGCTCTCCTCCACCCGCTCCCGAGCTATTGTCTGAACAAGCCGTGAAGCCTGTTAACAAGGCAATAAATATATATGATAGTAATAGGTTTAATTTCATTTGTTGTCCCTCTTTTACGTTTAGTTGTGGGTATGTTCATATAGATATGCGAAGTTTTTTCCTCTTGTGGTTCATTTTGATGATTTTTTCCACATCTATAATAAGGGACAATCCTGTGAGCCATCATTTACGCTATATACTCCGTTTTAATATTCACAAATTCTTTGATACCGAGGTGCGACAGCTCGCGCCCGTATCCCGATTGCTTGATGCCGCCAAACGGTAACCTGGGATCAGACTTCACAAATGCGTTGACGAAGCAGCAGCCCGCTTCCAGTTTTTCGGCAGCAATTTTTTGCGCGCGGTCGATATCCTCAGAAAATACAGCAGCACCCAACCCAAAGTCGGTATCATTAGCAATTGCAATCGCTTCCTCTTCATCACCGGCTTTGATGATTGAAGCAACTGGGCCAAAGAGCTCTTCACTGTATGCGGGCATCCCCTTGGTTACATTCACCAAAATTGAAGGATCGTAATAAGCGCCTTCCCTGGCAGGAATTTGACAGCCCAGCAGGCATTCGGCTCCGGCCTCAATGCTTTTTTGCACTTGCTCGTGTAGATCATTGCGCAAATCTTCGCGAGCCATAGGCCCAATGTCGATGTCATCGTCATTTAACGGATCACCCACTTTTTTAGATCCCATTGCTTTTACAACGGCATCCACAAACGCATCATAGACATCTTCCACTACAATAAAACGCTTGGCTGCAATACAACTTTGTCCGCTATTGATAAGCCGCGACGTAACACAAGTTTCAGCTGCTTGTTGTACATCAGCATCTTTTAAAACTACATACGGATCACTTCCGCCCAGCTCCAGTACCGTTTTCTTAAGTTCACTTCCGGCCTTTTCTGCAACTGCCTTTCCCGCCCTTGTACTTCCCGTTAGTGTTACGGCTTTAATATGTTCGTGCTCAATCACTTTTTGTGCCTGATCATTATCGGCAATAAGGGTGCGAAATACGTTCTCAGGCACGCCGGCTTTATGTAAGATAGATTCTATTTCAAGTGCACATCCTGTTACATTCGAGGAGTGTTTCAGTACGGCACTGTTACCCGCCACCAAAGCGGGAGCCGCAAACCGGAAAAGCTGCCAAAACGGGAAGTTCCACGGCATAATCGCAAAAACTGCTCCCAATGGCTGAAAGCTCACGTAGCTTTTTGATGCATCTGATTCAATCAATTCATCCTGTAAAAAATCGGCGGCGTTGTCAGCATAGTGCTCACAGACCCATGCACACTTTTCAGCCTCCGAAATCCCTTGCGGCAGTGGCTTGCCCATCTCACGCGCCATGAGTTCAGCCAGTTCTTCTTTTCGGTCTTTGAGGATTGCCGCCGTCTGTTTGAGAATTTCCGCTCTGTCAACAAAAGTTTTAGCCGACCAACCTTCCTGTCCCTCGTTGATGTCATTGATAATGGAAGCAATTTCATCATTGCTCATTGGTTCATACTCCTTGATTAACTCTCCATTCGCGGGATTAATTGACTTCATTATTTCTCCAGTTTTTATTCACTTTCCTTTATACTTATCAACCTAAACAAGACGCTCTACATTCCTGCTAAAAAATAAAAAAACCTGTCCCGAAAGCTTTTGGAACAGGCCCATGGGTTAAGAAGAGATAAGCAAATTAAATCTCTGAACATGTAACATCCTGGAGGTCTGTGTCCCAGCACGCCTTTTGGCCGTTATTATAATCGGGGCTAATGATGTAACCTACCTTGGTTTCCACATTCCATTCAATTTTGGTTATCTCATTTTCATCTGCATTGTAGTACACTGCACTTTTTACGGAGTTATCAAAAGTATATTCAAGATAGTCGCCCTCATTTTCGTTTCGGTCCGAAACTACATCCAATCGCAACGCCACCTCTTCATCACCCGTTACACTCCAGCTTATCTCCGAAACCGCTTCTTGGTTGTCCGGGGTTTGGAGATCATAGTAGACCCACGTACCTTCGCGCCCATCGGCACTGGTGGTTCCGCTAAAAAACAGCTGATCCGACAATCCCAATTCAGAATTTGTAACATAAAAATTCCAGTTTACGCTGGTATCTCCATCACCAGAAGCAACCAAACGCACTCCAAAGGTTTGATCTCCTGCTTGTTTTGAGTAGTTCCACTCCCACTCTTCACTTTCGTTCAATTCTGCCCCTGCATTGCTGGCTGCTGCCAAAAGTGCACGCGGGATAGCTAAATTAAAGTCAACCACAGCTTTCATAATCAGCGCCGTACCAAATGCACGATTGAAATTTTCTGATGCCCGGGTCTGGGGTTGGCTGCTTGTTTGTTGTTGGTCAAACAATGAAAAATTGGTTTGCATCGACTGTGCCGGCGGCAATTCGGGCGGCGTTTCTGTTGAAGAAGACAGATTATCTGAACAAGAAACGACCAAAAAGATCAAACTAAGCAACCCTATAGATGATATTTTTAATGTATTGAGCATAACAAAGTAATTTGTTCATGGTAAGATTACTTTTGTTACCATACTCAATAAAAAATGTTCTCAAAAATTATGTCGGTCAGGCAAACTGCGATATGCAACTTCGGATAATCTCTAAGGTTTCTTTTAACAGTTTCTTTTCTATGATTAATGGCGGTGCCAACCGTACGAGCGTATCGGAATGAAGGGTCCAGCCCAACAAGATGCCTTTTTCCAGACAGGCTTCAACCACCTTTCGAGTCAACACTTTATCATGAAGCTGCATACCCAGCATAGCTCCCCGGCCTCGAATTTCGGTGATGCCGTCAACTTGTAATATTTGCCTGGTCTCTTCTTCAATCATTTGAGCCTTTTCTGCATACCCTCCCTTAAGGAGCTCTTTTAGCGTGGCATGAGCTGCCGCACATGAAACGGGATGCCCGCCAAACGTCGTCACATGGTTGAGTGGAGGATCATATTTAAACGCCTCAAAAATAGTGCTTGATGAAATGAAAGCCCCCATCGGCATGCCCCCCGCCATCGCTTTGGCAAGGCATAAAATATCAGGAACAACGTCATAGTATTGAAATGCAAAAAGCGTGCCGGTTCTAAAAAAGCCGGTTTGAATTTCATCAAAAATAAGAAGTGCCCCAACTTCATTGCAACGCTCGCGAACCTTCTGCATCCACTCTTTTTTCGACGGAATGATTCCTCCTTCACCCTGAATGGGTTCTATAATAACAGCGGCCGTTTTCTCATCAATCGCGGAAAGCTCCTTACTGTTATTAAAATCTAAAAAATGAACATCCGGAAGCAGTGGGTTATAGGGGTTTCGGTAAACATCACGACCCGTTACACTAAGCGAACCGTGGGTATCGCCATGATAGCTATTGTTAAACGATACAAATTTATGCCGACCCGTATGTTTTTTAGCCAGCTTTAATCCTCCTTCAACGGCTTCCGTGCCGCTGTTTACAAAATAGACGCGATCAAGTGAGTCTGGCAGCCGACCTGTTAACAGCTTGGCGTATTGGGCCTGCGGTTTCTGTATAAATTCGCCATAGACCATCACGTGCAAGTGACGGTCTACCTGCTGTTTGATTGCCTTAACCACCGCCGGATGCCGGTGCCCCAGGCTGCTTACGGCAATTCCTGAGATAAAATCTACGTAGCGTCTCCCATCCGTTGTATAAAAAAACGGGCCTTCAGCATAATTGATATCAAGCCCTATCGGGCTGTCACTTGTTTGAGCTACATGACGATAAAATGAGTTTGTTATGTCCACTTTGCACTTACTTTTTTAAACTTAAAATAACACATAAATGTATGATCAAAGGATCTCAAAAGTAACAAATTAAGAAAATAGCCCTGTTCGAACTGAAATTTAGTTCTCATTTATTATATTATAATTTACTGAAGTGTCTCCAATACAAGTTACTTTTATATTTAATCGGTTTAACTTCCCATGGGTTACCCAACCCTTATTTTCGTGCTCGTACTGTTTCTCACCACTTTTTCTTGCGGGTCCTCTGGTGAAAAAGGCGTGCAAAAAAATAATCCCGATTCAGTAAGACAATCAATAACCAGCCAAGATTCCATGCCTGAAGTTACCCCGCCCCGGCCCGACCTCCCACCAAACAACATACGTGTAAAGGGTAAGCTGCTTAAAATTCATGTTTCCGAGAATGATGGAATTGCATTGATAGAACTGCGCGTATTGCAAATATTAGGCGTTGGCTCTGCCACACCTCTGGTTGCTGCGCAAGATACGTTACGAATAAGGGTAACCGCTTTACCAGATACCCTTAACAGGGGCAGTGAATTTATAGGAATTCTAAGTCATCGGCAGGTTATGGTCCGGCAGCAGAAAAAGTCAACGCCATGGCAATTGGAACGTATTGAAAATGAACAAAATCACAATTAAAAATGGCCTGATGAAAAAAAACGCTACGAAGCTTACTCTCAGTATTTTATCAATTCTTCTTCTCGGTGCGGCGTGTTGGACCTATGTTCAATTCTATCAATCATCCTCAACAAATATAGAAGCTTCTTCAATGGAAGAGGTGCTTGCTCAACTTGATAAAGAAGGTGAAGAGGGCGAAGGGGAAAGTCGTATAAAAGCAAAAAAGGCGCGCTATGAATATTTCTTCCGCATGGTGCGTGATCCTGCTACAAATTCGATACCCAAAAACATCCGGGCCCGCGAATTAAATCATGCCCGGCGAATGCCTACACGGTTGGAAGTTAACCGACAAATAAAAGCAAAAAAACCATCGCTGCAAGTTGCCGAAGGTTTTGACTGGCAACTGGCCGGGCCCCCGGCTGTTGGCGGACGCACTCGTGCATTGGGTATCGACCGGCGTAATTCTAATATTGTTATTGCCGGCGGCGTTTCCGGAGGGATATGGAAATCAACCAATGGGGGCGACAACTGGACACTTCGCACACCCAATGCCGAAAACTTTAGCGTCACATCTCTGGCCCAGGATCCTACAGAACCTGATACCTGGTACTACAGTTCTGGCGAATTTTTAGGAAATTCGGCAAGCGCACCAGGCGCTTCTTATTATGGAACCGGTGTTTTCAGATCTACCGATAACGGAGATTCTTGGTCACATATCCCAGGTACAGCCGATGATGATACTCAGTTCAACTCCCAGTTTGATTATATATCCCGCATCGTTATCAGCCCTGTCACCGGTACCGTATTTATTGCCAGCAACGGGCTGGGCGTATTTCGTTCGCCCGACGGTAATACGTATGATGATTTAACCCTGGGTGGCTTTGGCGAACATTTCTTTGCCGATGTAGCCGTAGCCAGTAACGGAACCCTTGCCGGCGTTCTTTCCAGTTCCGATGCCGGCGTAACACCCAATAATCCCGGCGTTTTTGTCAGTACCGATGACGGGCAAAGCTGGACGGAAATAACACCGGGTTCTTTTCCGGCCGACCATGATCGCAGTGTTATAGCATTTGCACCTTCTGATCCTGATGTGATGTACGTATTCACGCAAAAGTCAGACGACGACAGTAACCAAGGCGTCAGCTTTCACCGGATTGATATTTCCGGCGGTCTTCCGGGAGCGTCTCAGGATCGATCTGCCAATCTTCCCGATTTTGGCGGTTCTGTCGGTGGCATAGATACACAAGGTGGATACAATATGACTGTAACGGTGAAGCCGGATGACCCCGACTTTGTAACCGTTGGAGCCACAAACCTTTTTCGTTCCCGGGATGGATTTGCTACAGCCCCCGCTGACAACAGCACCACAGAAAAAGATTTGTTCTGGATTGGCGGCTATGCCAAAGCTAACAATGTAAGCCAGTACCCCAACCAGCACCCCGACCAGCATGTGCAAATTTATGATCCTGCCAACCCTGATCGCTTGTGGGTAGGGCACGATGGCGGGTTATCTGTCACCAATGATGTAAATGCACAAAGTGTTAGCTGGACCGATCGGAATGACGGATATATTGTAACCCAATTTTACGACGCTTCCATACCCGAAGAAGACCCAAATGATTCCGGTGGCCAAAAAAATATACGGCTTATGGGTGGCACGCAGGATAACGGCACACCTTTTTTCAGGTTCGACGGCCCGCAAACCACCCCACCGCCTTCATTTGATATTTCATCGGGCGACGGAGGGTTCTCATTTTTCACCGAGAATTTCATTTTTGTATCCAATCAAAATGGGATTGTAAGACGCTGGAATACCACGGCAAGCGGTGATATCGATAACCCGTTTGCATTTGTTCATCCCATCCAGGCATCTGATGCCTTGTTTATTAATCCCTATGCTGTTGATCCGAATGATGAAACCATTATGTATTACCCGGGCAGCAACAGTCTGTTTCGTAACACTTCTGTTGATGACATCAACAACCAAAACAGCAGTGGCACTACCCAGGGATGGGAAGAACTAACCGCTGCGGCGCTCCCTGGCGGATATACGATCTCTGCACTGGAAGTATCAACATTGCCTTCCAACACTCTGTACTATGCCGGATCGTCCGGATCACAGCCGCCGGTCATCAACCGGCTGGATAATGCAAGTTCAAACCAGACACCCACTCCGATATCCATCCCCAATGCGGCTGCCGGGGCTTATGTACACGATATTGCTGTAAATCCCGCCAATGGCGATGACGTGCTTGTTGTAATGTCGAACTACAATATCGTAGGGTTGTACCATACAACCAATGGCGGTACATCATGGACAGCCGTTGAAGGCAACCTGACCGGGACTAATGACCCCACCAGCACTGACCCCGGGCCCTCGCTGCGAGCTGCAACCATTGTCCCGTCTGAGTCCGGTCCCATCTATTTGCTGGCGACAAGTACAGGTGTTTACGGCTCTCAAAACCTGGACGGGCAAAATACCCAATGGGGACGCGAAGCCGTCAACCAGCTTGGATTTTCGGTAATTGAAGATATTGACTCACGTTTTTCCAACGGTGATGTAGCCGTCGGTTCGCACGGCCGGGGCATGTTTTTAGGAACATTCCAGGGAACCGTCGTTGCTCCCGACAATCCACGCATCACCATTGAACCGAATGAAGCGCGAGCCGGCAATCAGGTGACAATCACTGCCGCTAACTTCCAGTTCAGTTCAACACCATCCGAAAATGAAGTTTTCTTTGCGGATGTGAGAGCAAATGTAGCAGAAGCAACATCTTCTCAACTGACAGTCACTGTTCCCCGGAACACGCTCGACCCGGATGCCGAAAACCGAACAATCCTGGTGAATGTTACCAATCCCAATGGCGCTGATCCCGGTCCGGCCAGCTTTACGGTACTGCCTCCACAAAATGACAGCATGGGCCAGAATTTCCCGAATCCGTTTAGTGTAAATGAAGGAACCCGCATTCCCATCAACCTGCAGCGGGAAAGTATTGTGACGCTCGTCATTTATGATATATCCGGGCGACGTGTAGACCAACCGCTCAAGGATGATTCTTTTCAGGCGGGCACCTACAATATTCCGGTCAACTTTAGCGGAATGGCCAGCGGCATTTATATCTACCGCATTATTGCAAAACCGGCCAGCGACTTTGGCGACCCCTTTGTCGATTCCCGCAAGTTCACATTCATCAGATAAGCTTAACTGATTTTATTAATGCCATTCCCGAAGTGATGGCATCAATTGCTATCTCCATTTGCTAATGAGTTCTTCAAACTCTGCCTGCAGGGTCTCTCCTTTGTCATCGGCATACCACTTATGTAGCTTTTCCACCCACTCTTCCTTGCTTAACTCTGGGTTGCTTTTCCACTCCATGGCCTTCTGCTGAAAATCTCCCGCACGCGGTCCCCAGGTGCCAACCTCTTCGAATGTTTTGGCATGCAGACAAATGAGTTTAGGAATGGACCGCCCGCCGTTCGTCAAATAGGCGTCCATGATATCGAGATGCTCATCGCGCAAAATAAGCTTCAGTTCAATCTTCGGCGAAGCCTCCGCTATCTTATTTATCACCGGTATATTTTGAGCGGCATCTCCGCACCAGGCTTCGGTAAGCACCAGCCAAATCCAGGGCTCGTCAATTTTATCAATGGTATTTTTCAAGGATGAATTCAGTTCAATTGTTTTATCCAGCCGCTTCATACGCTGCACGTTCATCTTGGTGTAATGCTTCATCTCATCCGACTGTTTTGGGCCGGTCGTTAATCCCTGCTCCAGTAAATTATCGATCAATGTACGGTATGAGGCATAACTCATTGCTTCATCAAGGATATCCGGTGTAATCAATTGCTGCTTTTGGGCCTGCATATTTAATCTTTTTAATTAATCTTGCTTATCGATTTGATGCGGTATTCTTTCTTCATCTTACCGTAATAATGAACCTCATTACGCAAACATTCCCATCCTGTAAAATTTGAGAATAAGCAGTAATACAAGGAATACGACAAAAGCCATCGATGTGCCGTACTTAATGCGCATAACGGTTTGATAATCATCCTTCTCAGCCTTTAGGGATTTAAACTGGTTGTAAATCCAGGCCCCTACCACAATTCCAATCATACAAAAAGTCCATCCCAGCCAGTCTTGTATTTGCCCGATAGAAAGAGCAACCAGCACCACCCCGCTCGTAAAAGCAACGGCAAAAAACCGGATCACCCCGGCAAAACCAAACTGAACAGAAAAAGTTTGATCGCCGCGCTGCATATCCTCATCCAGCTGGTAGAGCTGCGAAACCGGGTAGAGGCTTAAAACCATCAATGCCACACCGATTGCCGCAATCAAGCTGGTTGAAGTCAAAATATGATTTCCCGCAGCCAGATAGCCCATCAACACGGAGTTTGTACCGGTACTGATTCCAATGGCAATAAGGCTGCGCAGAGGGGTACCCTTCCAGCGAAAAAGAGGACTGGAATAGAGCCAAAACAGCACGATACTCAGTGCATAAATCAGTACAAAGAAAAGCCCGGCGGGCAGGGCAATCATCAAACCGATAAACTGCAAAAAAAGAGAGGCGCCCCACATCCAGCGGTGCATGGGTGGAGGATCTTTTAGTCCCCCCACCGGCCCTTCATCTTTATCCCAGAATGAATTATAGGCCGTAGCTCCACCGAAAAGCAGCAAATGGACATTTAAAAACTGTACTAAAAATGGAGACCAATCAACCGTTGGACTTAAATATCCGCCAAGCAGAAATCCGCCGGACAAGATAAACATCTGATAATGCCACCGCAGATGAATGATAAAATCACCTGCTTGCTTCAAAAATGGTCGTGTATTTTCCTGTTTAACCGACATCTGTTATTCTGACTGAATTTATTGTTATCAATCTATGAAAAGAATTGTATTTTTAAAGCTATGATTGAACCAGAAATTGAAATACCGGTTTTGGTAAGCCAGCGGCT
This sequence comes from Balneolaceae bacterium, assembly GCA_016937115.1. Taxonomy (GTDB): domain Bacteria; phylum Bacteroidota; class Rhodothermia; order Balneolales; family Balneolaceae; genus SMO-BIN1. Next base: position 18,945 of record JAFGWN010000077.1, read on the forward strand.
ATCCAAAACCCAATGGGAAAGGCGGCAAGATGAACATCGGCAAGCCATCGCGCAAATTGTTGATCCGTATTTGGAAAAGAAACAGCACCAGCAGAACGACCCGATTTTAGATTTTTTGTTTGAATATTATGCCTTTCGTCCTTCTCACCTGAAGCGCTGGTCGCCGGGAACAGGAGTTTTATTAGAAAATGCTACCAGGCAAACAACTCCACCTATCAGTGAATTGACCATCACCGATGAAGGTGCCTGGCTTGATCCGGCCCATTTTCCCGAAAACCGAAAATCATCTGCCCGGTGGATTTTGTCTCTGCTCAAAAACACGCTGAAAAAAGATCCGTCGTTTGGCTGCTTTGGGATGCACGAATGGGCTATGGTTTATAAATCAGATAATGTACGACACAATCATCTTCCAATGCGAATGGACAAAGAAGAGCTTGCTGACTTTGTTGAATCTCGTCCGCTTGTTTGTACTCATTTTGATGCTTTTCGTTTTTTTACCGATCCTGCCAAGCCTATGAATAAGTTTGATTTATCGCGCGAAAAATTTAATCAGACTGAGCAAGCCGGCTGCCTGCATACCAATATGGATCTTTACAAATGGGCTTTTAAGCTATTCCCATGGATTGGAAGCGACCTTATTCAGAAAGCGTTTATCCTTGCGGTTGATACGCGCCGCATCGATATGAAAGCCAGCCCCTACGACTTACGCGAACGCGGATTACAGCCCATAAAAATTGAGACCAAAGAAGGGCGTAAAGAATATGTTGCCAAACAGAAAGATATCTACCGCCGCTCGCTGCCAATACGGCAAAAACTTATTGAGCAGTATAAACAGCTAATCAGTTACTTTTGAACGAAGTTACACCGGCAGCGAAATTTTGCCGAAGTTTACCAGTCGTCCCGCATTCTGCTTCGGGTTGATAGTAAATGCATTGCCCGAAAGCGCTTCGTTCGCTAACACTGCAAAACAGACCGCCTCTTTGGCATCGGGATTAAAACC
>JAFGWN010000078.1 GCA_016937115.1 Balneolaceae bacterium
CAATTGTATTTTAGAAATCATGCATGATTGAGTTACCTCCTAACAACAAATTGATCAATTTTATTCATGGATTCGAATGATTTCAGAGAATATGCCCACCAAATAGTCGACTGGATGGCCGACTACTTTGACAATATCGAAGATTATCCCGTAAAGCCTAACATTGAACCCGGATCTATTTTTGATCAGCTCCCGGGTCAGCCGCCCCGGGATTCGAAGTCGATGAATGATATTTTGGTCGATTTTGAGAAGATCATCATGCCGGGTATGACCCACTGGGAAAGTCCGCGCTTTATGGCTTACTTTCCCGCCAATAAAAGCTACCCGTCGGTGCTGGCCGAGATGCTTACAGCTACGCTCGGCGCCCAATGCATGAGCTGGATTACATCACCCGCGGCTACCGAGCTGGAAGAGCAAATGATGGTCTGGCTGCGGGATATGGTCGGTCTGCCGGATGAATTCACCGGCGTTATCCAGGATACAGCTTCTACCGCTACTCTTGCCGCCCTGCTAATGGCCCGGGAAAAAATAACCGACTTTGGAGTTAATGAATCGGGATTTCCAGCCAATCAACAATTTGCCATTTACTGTTCGTCCGAAACCCATTCATCCATCGAAAAAGATGTTAAGATTGCGGGATTTGGCCGGCAAAATCTCCGAAAAATCCAGGTTGATGATAATTTCGCCATGAATCCCGAAGCGCTGGAGGAAGCCATTAAAAGTGATTTAAATGCGGGACATAAACCAACATGTGTGGTTGCTACCATTGGTACAACCGGTTCTACAGCTATCGATCCGCTTAAAGAGATTGCAGAAGTCTGCAGCCGTTATGAGGTATTCCTGCATGTTGATGCCGCTTATGCAGGTACCGCCCTGCTACTGCCCGAAATGCGGTGGATGATTGAAGGTATTAACAGTGTCGACACGTTTGTGTTTAATCCCCACAAATGGATGTTTACCAATTTCGACTGTTCGGCCTTTTTTGTGCAGGATGAAGAGCTGCTGGTTCGCACGTTTGAAATTAACCCGGAGTATTTAAGAACACCGGAAGACAAACGGGTAAAAAATTACCGCGACTGGGGTATTCAGCTGGGACGGCGTTTCCGGGCGCTGAAGTTGTGGTTCGTTATTCGCAGTTTTGGCGTGGACACACTCCAAAAGAAGATTCGATCCCATCTTGATATTGCCGAAAGCTTTAAAAGGCAAATAGAAAATTCTGAGCATTTTGATTTGATGGCACCGGTTCCGCTCAATACGATCTGCTTTCGGTATCATCCTCCCTCAATGGATGATGAAAAAATATTGAACCGGTTAAATATGAAGCTGTTGGACGAGATTCAGCAGAACGGGCACTTTTTCCTCACCCATACTAAACTCGATGGAAAGTTTACTATTCGCGTGGTATTGGGAAATACGCGACTGGAGCAGCGGCATGCGGATGAACTCTGGAGTTATTTGCAGAAGATTACCCAAACGCTCCCGCCCTCAAAATAGTTTTACACATACACTCACATTCTCAATTAAATATTCTTCTCCATGGACTTAAAAGATGCGAATGTATTGGTAACGGGCGGTAGCTCAGGAATTGGAAAAGAGACAGCCCGCCAACTTGTTGAGGCCGGCGCTACGGTTGTCATCGCTGCCCGGAAAAAAGACAAACTGGAAAAAGCTGCGGAAGAAACAGGCGCTATTCCCATCCGGTGTGATGTACGAGATGAACAACAGGTCAAAACCCTTATTGAAACGACAAATCAGGAATTAGATCGATACAATGTGCTGATTAACAATGCCGGTTACGGCAGCAGTCAAAAGCTGGTGGACGTTTCAACCGAAGAGATGAAAAACCAGTTGCAAACCAATACCATAGGCGCCATGATGGTAGCACGTGAATCGGCCAAGTTGTTTATTAAAAGCAATTATGGTAACATAATTAATGTGTCATCTTCATCCGGCAAGCGCGGTTATGCCGGCGGAACAACGTATGTAGCAAGTAAGTTTGCGCTTAGTGGCATGACAGAATGCTGGAGAGCCGAGCTTCGTCCATATAACATCCGGGTGATGCAAATCAACCCGAGTGAAGTGCAGACACCTTTCTTTAGTGACGGTGATGATCGTAAGCAGCCTGTTAACGAAACAAAACTTGTGGCCGAAGACATTGCGCAAACCATCTGTGATATGCTTCGAATGCACGACCGGGGTTTCATCACCGAGACCAGTGTCTGGGCTACAAACCCGAGGTGATTTTGCATCACATATTTTAGTATTTGAACCTTTGTCATTTGCACGATGTCAACCCAATCATTATAATCTAAAAGGGTAAGCAGATGGGGTGCATTCTCTGCTTTTCCACTTTTATCGTTAATAAAAAGGCCATAATCATAGAATTTAGAAGAGAGGTATTACCATGCATCAAACGGATCAAAAAACCACATCGAACTATTATTCCCGGAAGTTTTTGAAGAGTATTCAATCTACCCAACTGCTATTGCTCAGTGCTTTTATGATAGTGGGTGTCTGGGCTGGTGCCCTTACATCCAACGCTATGGCTCAGAACCAAAAGCAAGACTCAGAACAAAGTGAAATGCCTCCACTTATTGATCGTCAGAAATTTTTTGGTGATCCGCAATATTCGAGCGCAACTATTTCACCTGATGGTGAGTATATCTCGTTTCACAAATCGTACAAAGGCGAAATGAATGTATGGGTGAAGAAGATTGGCGATCCGTTTGAAGAAGCGTGGCCGGTTACTGCCGACACTACCCGCCCTATTCCCGGTCACTTTTGGACCCAGGACGGCGAAGAAATTCTTTTTATACAAGATAAAGGCGGAAATGAAAACTACCATGTTTACGCCGTAAATCCTCGTGCGGAAACCAACGCCACGACCGGCGTACCGCCGGCCCGGGATCTTACGCCCTACGACAGCACCCGCGCCCAAATTATTTCCGTGCCTGAAGCTACCCCTGATGAGATTATTGTTGGTATGAACGACCGCAATCCTCGTGTGTTTGATCCTTATCGCGTGAATATTAAAACAGGAGAACGCGAATTAATTCTGAAAAACGACCAAAATATCGCGGGCTGGCAGGCCGATCTCAGCGGAAACCTGCGACTTGCCGTTCGCCAAACCAGCGATGGCGGTACTGAAATAATACAAGTATCGGAAAGCGGTTTGGGTGAGGTTGTTTACTCGTGTGATTTTGAGGAAAGCTGTGGTCCCCTCCGCTACCACAAAGATGGAGAGCGTGTTTATATGTCAACAAATAAAGGAGCGGACACCGATTTATCCCGACTTGTTCTTTTTAATCCCGATACGAAAGAGATCGAGGTTGTAGAGTCGGATCCCGAGAATAAAGTTGACTTTGGCGGTGCTGAGTTCTCCGACGCTACGGATGAGCTTATCGCCACCTACTATATCGGAGACCGAATCCGTTATTATCCTAAAGATGAACAGTTTGAAAGAGGTCTCAATAAGCTGCAGAAAGAGTTACCGGATGGAGAAATCTATTTCGGATCATCCACTGAAAATGAATCGAAGCAGATCGTAAGCGTTAGTTCTGATGTCGATCCCGGTTCAACCTATTTATATAATCGTGAATCTGGTAGTATAGAACGTCTTTACCAGTCGCGTCCGGATCTTCCAAGTGACCAACTATCCTCCATGAAAGCTATCCGCTATGAAGCCCGGGACGGCACAGAAATTCCAGCCTATTTAACCCTTCCAAAAGGCAAAGTGGCTAAAGACCTTCCCGTAGTTATCAACCCGCACGGCGGGCCCTGGGCGCGCGATACATGGGGCTATAATTCCTATGCCCAATTTCTGGCGAACCGCGGATATGCTGTGCTTCAACCCAACTTTCGCGGCTCAACCGGTTATGGAAAAGATTTTTTAAATGCCGGAAACAATGAGTGGGGTACCGGCTTGATGCAGCACGACCTCACCGATGGTGTAAAATATCTTATCGACCAAGGTATTGCAGATCCCGAACGAGTTGGAATTTTTGGCGGCTCATATGGAGGTTACGCAACCCTGGCGGGACTGGCCTTCACTCCGGATCTTTACAGTGCCGGCATCTCCTATGTAGGGCCATCCAATATTATTACCCTTTTAAATTCGATACCTCCCTACTGGGGACCCATCAAAAAAATCTTCGACATACGTGTCGGTAATCCCGATAATCCTGAAGAAAAAAAACGACTAAAAAAACAGTCGCCACTTTTCTCGGCTGACCAGATTACCGCACCGCTCATGGTGATTCAAGGTGCCAATGATCCACGCGTGAAGAAGCAAGAAAGTGATCAAATTGTCGTGGCGCTGCGGGAACGAAACTATCCGGTACAATACCTCGTGGCCGAAAATGAAGGGCATGGATTCAGCAGCCGAGAGAACCGGCTTGCTGTAGCTGCTGCAATAGAGAAATTTTTTGCGACGCACCTCGGAGGCCGATATCAGCAAGAAACAGAACAAAATATACGCCAAACACTGCAGGACCTCACGGTAGACCCTGCAACTGTTACCCTGCCCGACTCCCTGGACCAAGCCCGGGCTGAAGCAGCCCAAACAGCTCCCCTCCCCAAGGCAGATGGTACATTGATTGAGGCAGGCAACATGCAATATTCTACAACAATTAATATGGGTGGACGTGAAATCAAGGTTGATGTAACCCGTTCGGTTGAACAGGCGACATATAAAGAGCAATCGGTATGGCGTATAATCGACAAGGCCAGCACGCCAATGGGGTCTTCTACCGATTCAACAATATTGCAGATGGACAACCTGAAACCCTTGTACCGAAGCGCTTCACAGGCTATGGGTAAGATTCACCTTAAATACACGGAAGAATCGGTAACGGGCGAAATTAATGCAGGCAACCAAAGTATAAAAATAGACAAAGAACTGGATGCTCCGGTCGTCAGCAGCGGCGCGGGGCTGGAACTGTACACAGCTGGCTTACCTCTTGAAAAAGGCTATGAAACCACATTGCGCACCTTCGACCCACAACAGCAACAGACTACCGCAATGACACTCAAAGTAACCGGCACCGAAAGTATTGAAGTGCCAGCCGGTACTTTTGAAACCTTTGTGATTGAATTAACACCTGTAAAGGGCGGCGCATCAAGTACCACTTATGTCCGCAGGGAGGCTCCCCATATCGTGATCCGCAAAGAGCAGGAACTACCTGCTCAAATGGGTGGAGGCACAGCAACTACTATTCTCACATCGATATAACAGTATGAGATAAAAATTCTTTGCCCTTAAAGTTACGGCCCTGATTAATTAAAAAATATCAGGGCCAACTTATATTAATGGGCTATTCTCTCCACTTTTTAATGAAAAGACTTCGATCAGGAGTCAATTATCGATATAACATGTCAAGTTATTGTTTCTGTTAGATCTAACCCTAAAATATAGATATATAAAAATTATTGAAAAGGAGGAATAATAGCCTTACTCCCATTAATTTAAGTGCTTTTATCATAATTCAGATAAACCTAATATAATCGACGGTAACTGAATGCTCTATTGAGTAATTATTCCTGTTTGGGATAGCATTCTTCGCAGGGGCACAGTTCCCGAAGGGTTTCCCACTGGTACATACCGGTATTGTGACCATCATTCCAGGTTATTTGAATGGCATGATTACCAATTTGATTAATACTTTCGACCTCAAAATACTGGTTGGGTTCTACAAAAAAGAGAGATTGGTCAAAGCTGTTCATCCGTCCATGTCCCCCTCTGCATGTTACACACGGGCAGTTTTTACGAAGGCCAAAAAGCGAAAAAACAGATTTGTGTCCGTCTGCCCACTTGATAAATAATTCCTGGTCGCTATTGCTTACCTCAACTTTTTCGGGCTGGAGTGTTTGTTGCATATCTAATAATTAAAGAATCAAAATTTTTCAATAATAACGGAAAACGATAGTTGAATAGAAAGTCTTCACCTTCTACCTTTACAATCAAATTACAAACGCCCTATGATACTATTTATTTCTTTCTTGGTCTGCCTGTTTGCAGGAGCAGCTTTTACAGGCTTCCGCCGGATGCTTCGTCTGGAGCATCTGAATGAAGCACGTGTTGCCAATGGAGTATTGATAGCAGTGATTATATTGACAGTTATGTCTTTTGCTCACCTTTCGGGCTTTTTTTCGCAATCCGTCGCCGCAAAAGTTACCATGAGTCTCTACACCGTTGCCGGCGGATTCTTTATCGGCTACGGCATTAAACTCATCTCCATCAGAAAAAAAGCAGGCGGCATTGAATATATGCACCGATCATTCTGGACGGATGTTGCTCCCAATATAATTGCGATTGGTCTTTTTGTGTTTGGCATTTACCGCACCGGCGTGCTGCAATGGGAATACTTTACCGGGATTGGCATCACCTCTGGATTATCACTGATAGGTTTTGGATTTTGGGGATGGACCGTTCGTATTGTCCCTGAATTTCGGGAGGAAGGCGTACTGGTACTTGATAAAATGATTCCGTGGAAAAAAATTGTTGCCTACCGCTGGGAATCTGAAAATACGCTATTGATTGAATATCTCAACCACCAGAAAAATATTAGTGAATACAAAACATTTATCCCCTCCGAAGATGAATTAATCATTGAGAAGTTGCTGGGCAGAAAAATCAAAGAACACGAAGAAGAGCGAAAAAAGATTATACTCAGTGAAGAAGAAAACTGAATACATTTGTTATCCCAAATATTTTTCGTGTTCAACCATAATGCATTTATTTTCAATGTATTCAAATTCACTCTCCCCGGCTTTTTTCTTCGCTGCATCTGAAGAGACATCCAGCTGTGTCCAAATGGTGGGCTTTTGTCCGGTTACGCGGTGATAATCAATAATTTGATTGACCATCTCGGCCGTGTGGTCAGAGTTTCTGAAAATATCGGCAATATCAATTTTTACATCATCCGGAACATCAAGCAGTGTGGGATACACCTTTTCTCCAAGAATTTCATCATATTCAGGGTTGATTGGAATAATCCGGTATCCATTCTGCTGTAAGTAAGCAGCGATATGATGACTGGTACGATACTGTTTTGCCGAACACCCGATGATGGCAATTGTCTCGGCGCTCTCCAACAGATGCTTGATTGAATGTGACATAAAATTGTCTCTATTTGAAATTTACAGTTTTCAGTGATTTAGTGTATAATATCGAACACATATAATCTCAAATTCATGCGATAAATGAGAGAAAAACTAAAATCTTTTTACGAACGACATGAGCGAACGGCTCTGATTTTATTTTTTGTCGGTGGATTTATTTGGGACAGTCTTACCCTTCAGCGCATTGATCATCTTTACAGCAACTTTGTTCTTTTCACCTATCTCATTTGCCTGATGGTTTCACTTTATATCTTCAACCTTTCTGATGACGGGCACTGGAAAGGAACTTTTCTTGAAAAATATGAAGAGTATGCTCCCCTTGCTGTGCAGTTCTTTTTGGGTGGATTATGCAGTGCGTATGTTATCTTTTTCTTCCGCAGTGTTTCGCTTACACGAACGGTTATATTTTTTATTCTTCTTGTGTTTTTAATGATCTCCAATGAGCTATTCAAGCACCGGATCTCCAACAAATACCTGCAGTTTGGTGCTCTCTTTTTCGTATGCTTCACCTTTTTTACTTTCATTATTCCTGTCTTTTTTGGTGTAATAAGCACCATCATATTCATTATTTCGGGTCTTGTCGCGTTGGGCGTCACTATGCTTTTCATCATGTTTGTGTACCGGAAAAGCCCATCCACCCGGCATGAAGTTAACCTTGGAAAGCTAAGCGGCATTATTATTGCCATTTATTTCCTGATCAATGTCTTGTATTACTTTAATATGATTCCTCCGGTACCTCTTGCACTTGAAACCGGAATAATGGCTTACAATGTTGAAAAAAACAAGGACACATACATTGTTAGCTATGACCCTGATAAAACGTATAAGATCTGGCGGTCATATAATCATGAGATGGGCATTGCGTCCGGTGAGCCTATTTATGCTTTTACTTCAATCTTTGCCCCCACCGATCTTAAGGTGTCGGTTGCTCATCGATGGAAATGGTACGATCCCGAACAAGAAAAGTGGCAAATAAGAGACGAGATCGGTTATGAAGTTTACGGCGGCCGCGATGGCGGTTACCGCGGTTTTACATATAAAACAAATCTGCAAAACGGGTACTGGGAAATTGATGTTATTACCAGTGAAGGTCTTATAATCGGTACAATAGATTTTAGGTTAACCCAAGACTCGTCCTTTGCCAAAGAGAAGATAAAGCGGGAAGAATTTAACTGAGTCTTTTCTCTACTTTCTGCTCAATAACCCTTATATTGGCAAACATATATTTTTAAGAAAAACAAGAGGTACTGATTTTGTCAACCGTAAAAGATGGTGATACCGTAAAGGTACATTACACTGGAAAACTAAATGATGGTTCTGTTTTTGACAGTTCCCAAGACCGCGAACCACTGGAATTTACTCTGGGAGAAGGACAACTTATACCAGGATTCGAAGATGCTGTAACCGGCATGGAACAAGGCGGTTCAACAACCGTTACCATCCCTTCTGATGAAGCATATGGCGAACGACGGGATGATCTTGAGTTGGAAGTAGCCAAAAATGAGCTGCCCGACAATATTGAGCCGGAAGTGGGCATGCAGCTTCAAATGCAACAGCAGGAATCAGGTCAGGCTGTTCCCGTTCAGATTACGAAAGTTGAAGATGATAAAGTTACATTAGATGCTAATCATCCGCTCGCGGGTAAAGATCTGACCTTTGATATTGAGCTTGTTGATATAACAAAATAGTTCGCACGACAATCGTCAAAAAAGGGACCGCTCCTGCGTGTCCCTTTTTTTATGTCTAAACTTCCCGATTTTATTCCATGGATATATTCTCTCGCAAAAGCACAATTTCACTTACCTGCCCCAAACGCATCACTCCTTTTCTGAAAGAAGAAGTAAAAGCCTTGGGCTACCCTATAAAACGTACCCGAAAAGCCGGACTCGAGACGGAAGGTACACTGAAAGATTCCATGGAATTGGTGCTTTCTTTGCGCACTGCCCATCGCGTCCATTACCTGGTGGATGAATTTCGAGCCGGCGATGCTGATGAGATGTATAAGAAAGCTAATGCAATTCACTGGGAAAATTATATTGAACCATCGGGTTACGTAAGTATCACATCATTTATTGACAACCCAACCATTGATAACACACAATTTGCTAATTTGCGTTGTAAAGATGCCGTGGTTGATCGTATTCGAACAAAAAAAGGCTCGCGGCCCGACTCCGGCCCCAGTCTTGATCATACTGTTTTATTCCTTTTCTGGCGTAATACCAACTGTCGTATTTTTATTGATGCATCGGGAGAATCGCTCTCCAGGCGGGGCTACCGCAGCGAATCGCATTCAGCGCCGCTGCAGGAAACACTTGCAGCTTCTATTATAAAAGCCACAGAATGGGACGGCTCTGGACATTTCATCAATCCCATGTGCGGGAGTGGCACGCTGGCGATAGAAGCGGCCATGGCCGGACTGAACCGTCCGGCAGGTTCGCTGCGGCCTAACTTTGGCATAAAACATGTGAAAGGTTTTGCTGATCAATCGTGGGAACAGCTGCGATCGAAACTCAATCAGCAGCGAAAGAAAGATTTTCCCGGTAAAATTATTGCCACCGACCGCGATCCCTATGCCATTCAGGCGGCAAAAAAGAATGCTAAGACAGCAGGCGTCGATCACCTGATTCAATTCGAAGTATGTGATTTCCAGGAAACACCCCTGCCCCCGGGGAACGGCGTTGTAGTGCTGAATCCCCCCTATGGAGAACGACTGGGTGAAAAAGAAGAACTTGAATCACTCTACAGCAGCATTGGAGATTTTTTCAAAAATAAGTGTACCGACTATACCGGGTATGTCTTTACGGGAAATCTTGACCTGGCAAAGAAAGTGGGATTGCGGGCCAGCCGGCGGTTCCCGTTTTTTAATTCTACGATCGACTGTCGACTGCTAAAATATGAGTTGTATGATGGCAGCCGGGAGTAAAATTAACCTTCTTTCTTCCGAACGATAGTCACGCCGTCCCTCACCGTTAACATTACCTGTTCTACACTATCGTCTTCAGCAATCATTTTGTTTAGCTGATCAATGGCCTGTGATTTTTCATCTTTAGGATCTAATACTGCTCCCTCCCACAGTACATTGTCGATCACCAGTATTCCGCCTGCCTTTAGCAGTGGTAATACCGCGTGATAATAGTTCGGATAATTTGTTTTATCAGCGTCGAGAAAGATTAAATCAAATGGATCATTAAACGTTTTAATTGTTTCCAGTGCGGGGCCCATTTTAAGTGTTATTTTGAGACCGTGCGAGCTGCTTCCAAAACCCGAACGTGCAATAGCCTCATACCGCCTGTTGTACTCACAAGTAATTAATTTTCCATCCCGGGGCAGCGCTTCGGCCATTTTGAGAGCTGAACAACCGGTAAATGTACCAATTTCGAGTACTCTTTGTGCTCCTGATATTTTTACCAGCATAGCCAAAAGCTGTCCCACAACCCGGCCGCTCAACATATCAATATGTTCAAGCTCCCGATCCGATTTTTGAACTAATTTTTGAATATCAGCTGAACTTTTAGTGGTGTGGTCTTTAGTATATTTTTCGATTTTCTGATCTACCAGTTTCATAAATTATTTTGCTCTGCATTTGCTTCGACTTAATAAAGACGTTAAAATATTTACATCCGATAATTCAACCAAACTATTACTGTGAATTTTATTCCTGCAGACGAATCTCCTTTTTTTCAGCAGATTTTTCAGGTGTACGTTAAATGGCTTTTCAAGCGGCGATTCAAGAATGTCTGGGTGCATCAGGAGTATCATCCATCAGCGGAAGACCGTACGGTGTATTTTCTAAATCATACCTCGTGGTGGGACGGGCTCATCCCCTTTTTGTTGAACGAATATTGTTTTAAGCAGCAGGGCCGCGCAATGATGGAATACAAACAGATGCGGGCCTACCCTTTCTTTAAATATTTGGGGGCTTTCTCCATAATGCCACATAACCGATCCCATAATTTGTCTTCGCTTCGTTATGCTGTGCAGTCCATGGATCGCCCCCATGCTGCCCTGTTTGTCTATCCCGAGGGAGAAATTGTTCCTGCGGGTTCAAAGAAGAAGTTTAAACGGGGTATCGGTTGGCTGCATGCGCAGCTTCCAGCCGTAGACTTTGTGCCTATTGGCATTCATATCCATACTATTCGAAGTGATAAACCCGAGCTTCACCTTTGGATTGATGAAAAAGTTTCTTTGTCTTCATCTGCTGATCTGTCGGAGGCTACCAACTCTTGTGAGGCAGTAATGGAGCAGGTTTTAGAGAAACTAAAAAAGACAGCAGGGTTTCAAAACAAAGGATACAGCAAATTTATTTAGAAAATCTGCTCACCATGTCCAGCGATATAGCATTTTAGATCGCTGGACCCAATGCGGACTTTCCTTTTGGTAGCGAATGCGCATATTCGTCAGCGGCCAAAACAGGCGTTTATATATGCGGGGCGGGCACAGGTATTCAGTTAATCCCCTGCTTGACTGCACGATATTTTGCTCGGGAATATTTAGAAAAGCATCACTGCTAAACCGCTGATAAAACGGACCGTTATCTAAAACGTGCACCTGTTGAACCATCACGTGCGCCTTGGGGTTGCTTAGTGTGAGCCTTCGTGCTGAAGAAAGACCGTAGAGGCTGCGGTTTTCATCTTCCAACTGAATTTTGTTAAAGGTTTGCACAATCTCCCGGCCGTCATTGCTAATCAGCCATCCGAATTGTTCCTGATCGGTTTGATTCATTACGTAATAAACCAATGTCGTTCGCTCAAAATGAAATCGCCCCCAGTACCACTCATCAAATTCCTGTTTTAAAGGTTCGCTTCCTATGTTGTGGTCATGATACCCTTTCCCATCAAAATTAATCGTGACTACAGGCTCATTCCGGGCAAAACAGCGGATCTTGCCGGTAACCTTCGCCTGCGGTTGCACTAAATTCCAGTTGTGGCCCTTCAGTTTTGGGGGACTTTCACCAAATAAATTGTCGGTGATTAAAGGTGCAGAAAATATGAGATGGCCCACAACAGCATCACCGGATGGAAGTTTTTCTTTGAGGTTGATTTGGTATTCTATCTTACCATTTTTTTCTTCTCCCCGCATTACATGTCCGCCAATACGAGCAAAAGGTTGATCTTCCCGAAAGGAAGCATTGGCTTTATCAACTTCAGTAAAACTATAATAGATGGGCTTATGATTTTGATAAATGGAGATGCTAATCGCCGGAAAGTCGGCGGCAAGGGCCCCTGCCCCATTTTGCTGGTGTTCTATATATCGCCTTGAAAAAGGGTTGCCATCATAAAAAATTACAACAATCTCTACCGATCCATCATCGCTTACGGCATCAAAATACCACCACTCATAAGCTCCTGGATCTGACTTTACCGAACGTATATCATCAGAAAATGTTGATTGTATATTCATACCTCCGATAATAAACTATTTGTAATTATTTATCTACCTGTTGCTTATTGTTAACCAAAATTAGCGGTTTACAATTTAGATGCATCCAGTATATTTCCCCAATGATTTATCTCACTTACATTTCACTTTCTTATCTGCTAATTACGTCCATCATTTTCTGGATGAACAAGCAGGATTTCAAATACTTGCATCCATCAGGAAATGATCAATTTTCAGATAAGCCTCTGGTTAGCATCTGCATACCCGCCCGCAACGAAAAACGCGTCATTGAGCGATCGGTACAGTCGGCTTTAACCCAAAACTACCCTAAAGTAGAAGTTATTGTACTGGATGATAAGTCTACCGATGCTACACCCAAAGTTCTTGATCGAATCAAAAAAAAGAATCAAGAAAAATTATATATCATTGAAGGCAAAGATAAGCCTGATACATGGATAGGTAAGCCCTGGGCTTGTCATCAACTTAGTGAAAAAGCATCCGGAGAACTACTTTTTTTTATTGATGCCGATGTCTGGCTGGAGCCAAATGCCGTAAACCGAATTGTACAATCGATGCATCACCAACGAGTGGATTTTATTACCGTTTGGCCGCTTCAAAAGCTGGATACTTTCTGGGAGAAGGTGGTTATTCCCATCGTATACTATGGCTTGTTTACGCTTTTACCCACACGTTACGTACACCGGAAACCGCAATGGCTGCCCCCCTCCCTTGAAAAAAAATTTGCTTCATCTTTTGCCGCTGCGTGTGGTCAGTGTATGGTGTTTACGCGAAAAGTTTATCAGGCAATCGGTGGCCATCAATCCGTGAAAGATGAAATTGTCGAAGATGTAGCCCTGGCAAAACAAATCAAACAAAAGGGGTTCAGCATGCGCATGTATCATGGCCTGGGAGCCATACACTGCCGCATGTACACATCCGAAAATGAAATATGGCGGGGCTTCAGGAAAAATTTTCTGGCATTACACAATAATTCTATTCCCGCATTTATCTTTATGGCGATACTAAACTTGATCGTTTATGTAGTGCCATTCTTCACGCTGTTATTGGGTATTATACTCCAAAATCTAACCCTTGGTCTTTTATCAGCTATTGCCGTAGGGTTAATAATCGTACACCGGATTGTGTTGGCCCGGTGGTATCGTTGGGAGCTCTCCTATGCTGCGACTCATCCACTGGGTGTGCTTTGGTTTTTAAAACTTGGGCTAAGAGTGCTCACTGATTATTTTTTGGGCATTTCTCCGCAATGGAAAGGGCGATCAATGGAAAAATAAAAGGCTGCAAATGCCGGTTTATTTTAATCTAAGAAGTAGCCATATTGAAGTAGTTATGAAAACGGCAATTCATAAATATCTGCGTTATCTAAAGGTCGAGCGGAATGCCTCCGGCCATACCATCACCTCGTATCAAACAGACCTCAACCAGTTCCTGGATTTTTGTGCCGGACAGTTTAGTTGCGAAACGAATGCAGTATCTATCCATAAAATCGACCGACTGTTGATACGACTCTGGCTGGGACAGCTCTCAGATGATGGCCTCAAAAAAAGCAGTATTGCTCGCAAGGTAGCAGCCATTCGCTCTTTTTTTAAATATTGTTTTAAGAGGAGCATGGTTGAACAAAATCCTGCTCATCTTCTCATTGTGCCCAAGAAAGATAAACCGCTTCCGAAAACTGCTACGGCCGAAGATATCACCCGCATGATAGATGCCGTTGATACAGCATCACCCCGGGGAAAGCAGGCCCGTGCCATTTTGGAACTTTTTTACAGTACGGGTATTCGACTGAGTGAACTGATACAGTTAAACATTGATGACATTAATCTGAACATGTCACAAATAACGGTGATGGGAAAAGGCGCCAAACAACGGATTGCTCCGGTCGGCGACCATGCTATGAAAGCGCTTACCGAACACCTTGATACAAGGACAGATTTATTTGGTCCAAAAACCGACGCCGATGCCCAAAAAGCGGTTTTTATTGCAGCCCGCGGACAACGAATATATGCACGGGCAGTACAGCGAATGGTTAAGGAATGGCTGAAAAAAACGAGTGAAGTTACGCAGAAAAGTCCGCATATTCTGCGGCACAGTTTTGCCACCCACCTTCTCGACAGTGGCGCTGATATCCGCATTATTAAAGAGCTTTTGGGGCATGCAAGTTTAGCCTCAACACAAGTTTACACACACACAAGCGTTGAACGTCTTAAGAACGTTTATTCAACTGCTCATCCACGAGCTAAACATTAACCCTAAAATGAGTTTATTGTTATGAAAACCACATTCACAGCACGTCATTTTGAGGCTTCAAAAGAGCTGCACGATTATAGTGAAGAAGCTGTTCAAAAGTTAGATCAATTTTTTGACCGCATCATTACCTGTGATATTATTTTGGAACCGGTTCCTAATGATGAGAATCCCAGCCAGGCTGAACTGAATGTTAAAGTGCCACAGAAATTGTTGAACGCCAAAGAGCAGGCGCCCTCCTACGAACAGGCAATTAACCAAGTTATAGATAACATTGCCCGACAGCTTAAAAAGTACAAAGACAAACATTTTGCCAATTACTAATCTTTAAATATATGGCTAACGGCAAAAATGAACCTATTCCCCGCAAAAATGAGATTAAGGTTTCTTACCTGGTTGAAAAACTACAAGACCGACTAAATATCGATGTAAAACCTTGTCTCGATGAGTCGCGCTGGGAAGACCGCACAATTACAGAAGCCGAACTACACCGGCCGGGATTAGCCCTGGCCGGTTATATTGAGCTTTTCACCTATCAGCGCGTGCAAGTGCTGGGAAATACCGAATGCCAATACCTGGCCTATTTATCACGCGAAAAACAGCAAGAGGCTTTTGCTAACTTAACACAGTTCGATATCCCCGTTATCTTTTTGACGGATGCCAATAGTCTCCCAGATTATCTGTTGGAGATGGCTAAAAGTGCTGGTATCCCCTTATTTAAAACCCCCTTGGAAAGCACCCATTTTATGTTCCGGATGCGGGATTTTCTCGAAGATCAGTTTGCGCTGCAGACGATGGTTCATGGTTCCATGATGGATGTATACGGCATTGGCATACTCGTCACAGGTAAGTCCGGTATTGGTAAAAGTGAAGTGGCCCTCGATCTCATCGAACGCGGACACCGGTTGGTAGCCGACGACGTGGTCATGCTTACCAAAAAGAGTAATGTCCTTATGGCCACACCTACCAAGATGAATAAACATTTTATGGAAATCCGTGGCTTGGGTATTATTGATATCATGTCAATGTTTGGCATCCGGGCCATACGCTATCAAAAACGGCTGGAAGTAATTCTTGAACTTTCGCTGTGGCAGGAGTCGCAAGAAATTGAACGGACGGGTTTAAATCACGATTTCTCATCGGTCCTGGGGCTCGATATTCCTCGCATTAAACTGCCTATCACTCCAGGCAAAAACATTACGGTAATTGCCGAAGTTATTGCCATGAACTATCTATTGCGTCATTATGGGTATGATCCTGCCAAAGCATTTCAGGATAAAGTCAAAAAACATATAGCACGGAATCGAGAACATAAAGATTTTTCGAAACGAGCTATAGAGTACTTTGAAGGTGATATTGAATAGTATGAGCAGGTTTTTGTTTCTCATTAAAAAATCTTATTTTAACCGCGTTTATGATGTGATGGGGTGCATCTCTATTTAACACACTAAAAGCTAATGGGTCTAAAAAAGTACTTCCTCTACGATAAAAAGAATTCTAATTTCATCCCGGTAGAATATAATTCGCTTGAACGAATTATATATTCTGCCTGCATATGGATTATTGGCGGTGTTGTTCTATGCGGCCTTGGCATTGCAATCTTTTCCAAGTCTATTGGAACACCGGCCGAAATTGCTTTAAAAGCAGAAAATGAAGCTCTTCTGAACCAATTGAAGCAAACACAGCAAACCATCAAAAAATATGATGACGAGTTGAAGCAGCTGGCCCAAAATGATAATGAGCTTTACCGTTCTATTTTGGGCATGAAACCTATTTCCTATGATGAGCGAGAAGCCGGTACCGGTGGTGCTGATATCTATTCAGATTTTGATGTCTACAGTGAAGAAACAGCCGATATCTTAAAGTGGACGGCAGAAAATCTGGAAAAGATGGAACACAGTATCGAAATTCAGAAAAACAGTTTTGAGGCAATAAAGCGCAGCTACGCTGCCAATAGTGAAAAGTTCAAGTATATTCCTGCTATAAAACCGACATCCGGTACGTTGATTAGTGGCTTCGGCATTCGTTTCCACCCTATTTTAAAATACAGGAGAATGCACGAAGGGCTCGACTTCAGCGCCAATACCGGTGATGCCATTTATGCTACCGGTGATGGGGTTGTAAAACGAGCAAGCCGTAAAGGCACATTCGGTAATCTGGTCATCATTGATCACGGTTATGGTTATGAAACCTATTACGCCCACCTGTCTGCATTTGCCAAAGGTATCAGGCCGGGTGCAACAGTGAAACGGGGTGACAAAATTGGATTAGCCGGTACCAGCGGACGATCTTTGGGACCACACCTCCACTATGAAGTTCATAAAGAAGGAAAGGCTATTGATCCGATCAACTTCTTATTTGCTGATACTTCCCCTGCCGAATACTTAAAACTCAGAAAAATAGCTGAAAACAATACCAAATCACTGGATTAAGAGCAGATTTTATTATTAATTGAAAAGGCTGTCCCACCACATTTGGGGCAGCCTTTTTTATTTGTCCTGACATTATCGGAGTTCTCATTAAACAAAAAAATTCTGCCATGAAGATCGTAACAAAAATATTTTGCCTGGTCCTTCTTCCCTTCTTGATTGCACCACCTGCTACCGCCCAATTGCAACCCGCAGATTATAGTCAAGAAGCGCAACAGATCATTCAAGAACTGCTTGATGATAAAGAAGGCTTCCAGCGGTTAACCAAATTCGTAGATACCTATCCGCACCGCCTCAGCGGATCAGAAAGTCTTGAAGAATCAATCGACTGGATTGTTGAAAAAATGAAGGAAGATGGCGAGCTCGATAACATCCGGACGCAACAGGTAACGGTACCGCACTGGGTGCGGGGTGAAGAATCCGCGACACTGATCAGCCCTTATAAAAAGAGTTTACCCATGCTGGGACTGGGCGGTAGTGTGGCAACACCTGAAGAAGGCATCCAGGCAGAAGTACTGGTCGTAAGCAGTTTTGATGATCTGCAATCAAAAAGTGAACAGGCCAAAGGAAAAATAGTACTCTATAATGTACCTTTTACCTCCTATGGAGAAACAGTCCAATATCGCATACGCGGAGCTATAGAAGCAGCGAAACACGGTGCGGCAGCCAGTTTGATCCGTACAGTTGGTTCTTACTCCATGCAGACGCCCCACACCGGTACATCCAGTTACGAAGAAGGCGTAAAAAAGATACCGCATGCAGCTATCACTATTGAAGATGCAAAGTTAATTCAACGCATGACCAATCGGGGCAAAAAAATTGTCGTCAACCTGCAGATGGATGCCAAAACACTCCCTGATGCCCAGTCGCGAAATATCATCGCTGAAATAAAAGGATCAGAAAAACCTGAAGAAATTATAGTGATTGGCGGACATATTGATGCCTGGGATGTTGGTCAGGGTGCCATGGACGATGCCGGCGGTTGTTTTGCTGCCTGGCAAGCGTTGCGCATTATTAATGAGCTTGGGCTTGAGCCCCGGCGTACCATTCGTCTGGTAATGTGGACGAACGAAGAAAACGGGCTGCACGGGGGAACGGAATATAAAAATATGGTGAAAGATAACGGCGAGCTTGAAAATCATATCCTTGCCATCGAATCTGACAGTGGCGTTTTTGACCCGGAGGGTTTTGGATTCACCGGGTCGGGTGAAGCATTCAAAATGCTGCAGTCCATAGGTACCTTGCTGGAACCTATCAGCGCTGGAGAAATTACCCGTGGCGGTGGCGGAGCTGATATTGGGCCGATCATGCGCGAAGGGGTCCCCGGCATGGGGCTGCAGGTAGATGGAACACGCTACTTCTGGTATCATCACAGTCCGGCTGATACCATAGATAAACTAAAAGAAAGCGAGTTTAACAAATGTGCTGCCGCGTTAGCAGTAATGGCTTATGTAGTCGCAGACATGGAGCCGACGCTGCCACGTGAATCATAGATTAGGGAAAAGAAAGAGGGTGTTATAAACCGGATTAAGCTTTTGATTTATTCTTCCCTGCCATCACAACTTTATATGTTGTTTTAATTGCCGGTGAATTATTATAATATAATCACAACCAATTTAAACGGCCTGTAAAGCGGAGGGAATGATGCTCATCAAAAATATTCTACTTAATAAAGGGACCGAAGTATATTATGTAGCACCGGATGATACGGTGTACGAAGCAATTGAAAAGATGGCCAGCAAAGACATTGGCGCCCTGTTGGTTCTCGAGGATGGCAAGCTTGTGGGTATTATCACCGAAAGAGATTATCGCAGTAAGGTGATTATTAAAGGCCGTTCTTCCAAAACCACCAAAGTTGAAGAGATTATGAGTACCGGCCTTTACTGCGTAAAACCTTCCGAGAAAGTTGAAACCTGTATGGCACTGATGACAGACCGAAAGGTACGCCACCTCCCTGTTGTTGAAGATGATGACTTAAAAGGAATCGTTTCGATTGGCGACCTCGTTAAGGCTGTGATATCAAAACAGAAGGTAGAGATTCATAATCTCAGGGATTATATCACCGGTACGTATCCGCGGTAGAATTTTGATTGGCTAATCGTTACCGCAGCGAACGATAAATCCTTTCTTCCGAACAGTTTCGATATAGTTTTTCTCGGAATGAGCCCGAATTTTTTTGCGAAGATAGCTGATATAAACGTTGATATAGTTGGTTTGTGTGTCAAAATGGATATCCCATACGTTTTCTGCGATCTCCTCGAGCGATACGATCTTGTTTTTTCGTTTAATCAGGTACACCAATAAGTTAAACTCGTTATTAGTCAATTCTACAAGCGTGCCGTTCACCATAAACGTTCGGGATATCAGATTCATCTTTAACTCCCCGCATTCTATCATCCCCTCTTTTTTGTCGCCTTTGCTTCGGCGCCTAATAGCATCAAGGCGGGCGGTAAGTTCCGAAGTATCGAACGGTTTGGTAAGATAGTCATCAGCACCAATCTCAAGGCACTTTACTTTTATATCGGTTTCCTGTTCTGCAGATAGAACAAGAACTGGTGTAGTTATCCCCTTATCACGGATATTCTTGCATACATCAAATCCGTTTCCGTCGGGAAGCCCCAAATCAAGGATGATCATGTCGTGAGAATTCTCCATTGCAAGCTGAGTTCCGTTTTTAGCATTTTGTGCTAAAAAAACTTCGTGATCCTGCTTCTGAAGAATAAGCTTGATTAATGTTTGTACTGTTGGGTCGTCCTCGATGACTAAAACTTGCATACTGTATCGGAAAAATTAACCATAACCTAAAGATGAACTGGTTTATTATAAATAAAAGAACCTTAAGATGCTAAAAAGTGGTTCATTAATCTAATTTGGTGATTTTCTGTTTGATCAACCAGTCTTTCAGTACTTGTATGTACGTACTGGTTAGTTTGTGCTTTGTTCCCAGCCTTTTATAGGTAACAGTTGCCCCCATGGATTTGAGATCATCACAACTCTTTTTTGCCCGCTCAGCAGAAACAGAGTCATCATCGATCCCATGCAGGTGAAGCACATTCATTCCATTATACGATTGGCCCTGGAAGCTTTCTGTTTTGATGCGTCCGCCCATCACAATTAAATCATTCACAAAATGGGGCCGCGACAATGCAAAATATCCGGCCAGGTAACCGCCCATCGAATAGCCAATCACCGATACACGGTTTACACTAATTTCTTGCATCAGTTTGCCGGCAACAGTTTGAATAAAACCAGACGTTTTTTCCATTGATTTTAAAAACTGCTCTTGTTCTCCGTCGTATAAATACCAAGCCCGGCCCCACTCCTCTGCTTTTCGCCGTCGTGCTTCATCATAAATGGGGTATGGCCCCTGAATAAACAGATGATGCGCTTTCAGAGAAAGTAAGTCAGAACATTTCTTTTCAAAATACTGCAAATTCTGCTTGTACCCGTGCAGGTAAATAAACAACGGTTTATCTGTCTGCGGCCCGGTATCAATCAATTTATAGGATACATCTATACTGAAAGAAGCATTTCCTGAGGCTAATTCCGTAGGCATCATCCATTCAATTCCATTTTAATTTTATTTGTAGATAACCTGACGGTTAATATATAAAAAGTTTGCAACGGGTCACTATTATTATCGACAATTACTATAATTTACTTAAACTTTTTTCTTTGCCTTTTGGAGCGCTTCTCTGTTACTTTCAAGCACACTAAAATACGACCTAAGAAATTTTACCTATGGCCGACATTCGATCTGACTGGACTAAAGAAGAAATCACAGATTTATACCACACCCCCCTGCTGGAATTGATATATAAAGCTGCCACCGTTCACCGCGAACATCATGATACCGGTGAAGTGCAGGTCTGCACACTTTTATCAATAAAAACAGGAGGTTGCCCCGAAGATTGTGCCTATTGTCCGCAATCTGCCCATAACAATACGGACATCGAACCCGGCAAAATGCTTGACAACGAAGAAATTTTAGGAGCTGCCCGTAAAGCAAAAGAAGCCGGCAGCACACGCTTCTGCATGGGGGCTGCATGGCGAAGTGCCCGTAAAACCAAAGACTTTGACAAAGTATTGGAGATGGTCCGTGAAATAACAGATATGGATATGGAAGTCTGCTGCACGCTGGGCATGCTTACCGACGAGCAGGCAGCTAAACTTAAAGAGGCTGGTTTGTACGCCTACAACCACAACCTCGACAGTAGCAAAGATTTCTATAATCGCATCATTTCTACCCGTAAATACGAAGACCGCTTGAATACACTCAACAAGGTACGCGATAATGATATCAGTGTATGTTGTGGCGGCATTATAGGAATGGGTGAAACGGATGAAGATCGCATTGAATTGATTCATAATCTTTCGACGATGCCACAGCATCCCGAATCGGTACCTATCAATGCTTTGATTGCGGTTGAAGGCACCCCGATGGAAAATCAACCCAAGGTGCCCTGGTACGACATGGCCCGTATGATTGCCACTGCCCGCATCACTATGCCCGGCTCAATGGTACGCCTGTCAGCCGGCCGCGTGAACATGACGATGGAAGAACAGGCACACTGTTTTATGGCTGGTGCCAACTCGATTTTTACGGGTGAAAAACTTCTTACTACTGATAACAACGAACTAAAAGAAGATAAGCGCATGTTTGAAATTTTAGGCCTTCAGCCGCGCGAAGCGTTCAAAAATGCCAAACAAGAACATATTCCGAAAACCGTTGAGGTGGCAGAATAGAACGACTTATCCTATAACTTCTAAAATCACGAACATCTGTTTGTTTTGTGGTTTTTTCGATGATAAAGATTCAGCAATAATTGACTAATTCTGAGGCACGTATCGACCAACTGGCAGCCCGGGCAAAAGCTGTGTTAAAAAAGAGTGAGACCAGTGAAGCCGAGCTTGATCAGGTTATCGCTGAGCTGCAAAAAATGATTACAGTTTCACCAGAAGCCGGTAAAACCCTCGGCCCGCTGATCGGGAAGCTTGCTAAGGCCCGGAAGGTCTACGCACAGTCTTCAATACAATGGATACCGGTGTTAAAAGGGCATCTGGCTATTGGGCATCGCCCAAAAGTAAAAACCATAAACAATATGAAGCTGATGAATGTCAGCCATCTCTTTACCCTTCTTTCTGAATCGGAAGGCGGCCACCAAATTGGAAGGTTAGTTCATAAAGCCGGGCTGCAATGGTTCTGGCTACCCCTGCCCTCAGCTGATCCGCCTGGCCGGGAAAGTTTTGATCAAATTGTCCAAACTTTTGATCAAATAGAGTCAGCACTGCAAAACAACGCGCGAATATATATACACTGTTCGGCAGGGATCCATCGTACGGGAATGATTACGTATGCCTTTTTGCGATACATCGGGGTTAACCGCCAACAAGCATTAAACAAGCTTACTTCACTCCGGCAAGAGACCATCCGGGGTGTTGGAAAAGAGCGGATCCAGTGGGGTGATCAGTTTGGGTAGTACTAACTTATTCATCCGGATACAAGCGTACCTGCTTGGATGTTATATCCGTAAGTCGTAAAATAATTGAAGATCGATGTTGAAAGAAGTATAAATATGGATAACTCATATATATTATTGAAGACCTATTTCCATTTGCATCAGGCTGAGTTAGACTTAAAAAAACTGGAGAATGAAGAGATTAACGCTTACCTGGCTGATAAAAACATGGGAAGCTTTAGCTTTATGGGAGCCGCCACCGGAGGTGTAAAATTATATGTAGCCCAAAAAGATTTCCATCATGCTAAAAAAATTCTTTCTGATAAGTAATGAAACCATAAATTAAAACTCTTCTTTTTCTTCCATTATATTGTAACGATTTACGCTGATTCCTAAACAAAATTTTAACCTTCAATAATCCAAAATTATAACTGTTTTGAATTCCCTAAACCATATTTTCGAGAACAATAGTAACTGGGCTCAGATAATAAGCGAGGAAGATCCCGACTTTTTTAAAGAGCTCTCCAAAGGTCAGGCACCTGAAATTCTTTGGATAGGCTGCTCAGACAGCCGGGTACCACCCAATCAAATTATGGGGCTGTCTCCCGGGGATGTGTTTGTCCATAGGAATATTGCTAATGTTGTAGTGCACACCGATCTGAACAGCCTTTCGGTTATACAGTATGCTGTGGAAGTACTTAAAGTAAAACATGTAATTGTATGTGGTCATTATGGTTGTGGTGGTATAAAAGCCGCGATTGATGACCAAAATCACGGCTTAATCGATAATTGGCTGCGCCACATAAAAGATGTAAGCCGGTTCAATGCAGATTCATTAAAAGCGCTCTCTGAAGAAGAACAGATTAGTAAACTTTGTGAGCTTAATGTAATTGAACAAGTAAAAAATGTCTGTGGCACCACCATCATTCATGATGCATGGAAACAAGGCCAGGCGCTAACGGTTCATGGATGGATATATGCTTTGTCAAATGGCATGTTGAAAAATCTGGATGTTTCTATTTCTTCCCCTGGTGAATTCGAGTCCTTAATGGCATCCGAAAACGAACAATAATAACGATAGAAAACAGTATGAATAGAATTTTAAAGGGTAAACTGCGTATATCGTATATAGTATAAATAATAGCGATGTAATTTTTCTTACTCATAGCGAGGTTCAAAAAACCCTTGGGGACGGGGTTGTGCTCAATTATTATCAAAAGGCCATTATAAGAACCGGATAAAAGTAGACGCCACCCCTCTGTCCTTTTTCTGGCAGCCTATATTCAAAGGTAGCTCGAATGGAAGCAACTACTCGCTGATAACTATAATGTATGATTGGGGAAGTAAAAAGTGGGATGAGCAAAATAAAAAAATAACCGGAACACAATTGTGTTTCCTTCGGTTGAGAAGAGAAACACAAACAGACCGCGGATAATTTTTCGATCTCTCACCAGTCCTACCGTAGTATTCTTAGTGACTGTGTTCACTTATAAGTAGCAAAATTCGGGAGCATTTGTCAAGGAGAAATAGCAATTATTTTTCCACAATTTTTCCACATAGTTATCCACATATTAATTCATTGAACCGCTTTTGTTTATCTCCGAAAGAATCTCCTCTGCCCCCTCATACATTGCCTTCAACTGTTCTTTTGTAGTGCAGTACGGAGGCATAAAATAGAGCACGTTACCGAGCGGGCGCATCAAAAATCCTTTTTTAATACTTTGCTTTTTAATGATATCGGTGATGGAATGGAGATAGCCGTTTTCTTCATCTGTCCCGATTGTAGCAGCCGCGATGGTACCAGTTATTCGGCGGTACTTTACCATCGGATGCCCGTCTAATATAGTCATGTATTCCCGGTGCCACTGTTCCATGTTTTTAAATACTTCTTCATGCGCTTGCAGCAATTCAAAAGAAGCAATGGCTGCGGCACATCCCAGTGGATTAGCCGTATAGCTGTGGCCATGCCAAAATGCTTTTATGGGATCTGTACTGTTAAACGTTTGATAAATGTCATTAGAACAGACGGTAACCGAAAGTGGCAGAAACCCGCCTGTCAATC
This sequence comes from Balneolaceae bacterium, assembly GCA_016937115.1. Classification (GTDB taxonomy): domain Bacteria; phylum Bacteroidota; class Rhodothermia; order Balneolales; family Balneolaceae; genus SMO-BIN1. Next base: position 24,711 of record JAFGWN010000078.1, read on the forward strand.
CTTTAGCCAAGCAGATGATATCCGGTTCAACGTTCGCCCGATCGCAAGCGAAGGTAGATCCCGTTCGTCCAAATCCGGTCATCACTTCATCAAACAATAGCAACGTGTTGTAGTTTGAACAAACCTTACCGAGCTTTTGCAAGAATTCTTCGCGACACATCCGCATCCCTCCTGCTCCCTGTACCAGCGGTTCAATCATCACACCGGCATATTTTTCGGGGTGATTCGTGAGTAGTTTCTTGAGTTTTTCTATAACAGCTTGTTCTTTCTGCTCAATGTTATTGTCTCCCTCCCACGTGTCTGGATAAGGCAAAAACTCAACATCAAAAAGCAGTTCATTAAATACCTCCGTAAAGATGGATCGCGCACCGGCAGACATAGCTCCAAATGTATCACCGTGATAGGCTCCTTCGAAGCAGATAAAAGTCTTTCTGCCGTCTTCTTTGTTCTGCCAGTATTGAAAAGCCATTTTCATCCCTACCTCAACGGCAGTAGAGCCATCATCAGAAAAGAAAACTCTGTTTAATTGTCCCGGTAGCAATTCAGCGAGTTTTTCAGCGACCTGTTCGGCCGGTTCGTGCGTAAAATCAGCAAATATCACTTGCTCCAACTGTTGCGCCTGGCGGCTTATAGCCTCGACAATTTGGGGATGGGCATGGCCATAGAGATTTACCCACCAGCTCGAGATGCAATCCATGATCCGATGTCCATCTTCAAGCTCTAACCAAATGCCGTCTCCTTTTGTAACTTTAATCGGCTCCGGGGCGCCTTTTTGAATGGTGAAGGGAAACCAGATATTCGGATGGAAGTTATTCATTAAAAACAGACTTGATTCAAAAATTAGCTTTAAAGATATGCCCCAGTTTATTGGGATTCATTTCAGTGATCGGCTCAATTTCAGCCAACACAGATGTTTTGCCGTAGTACTCTATCGCTTTTCTGTTGCTTTCATTCCTTGATCCATTCATCACCACGCCAAATACCGGTATATTCCGATTTCGAAGCGCCTGCAATGTCAAAAAGGTATGGTTTAATGTGCCCAGCTCACTACGGGCCACAACTAAAGCCGGAAGCTTTAGCCGGGCCACAAGATCGATAATCATCTTACCTCTGTTCAACGGAACCAACACCCCACCCGCTCCCTCGACAATTAAATGATTCGTATTATATTCAGGGAGCCTAAAATCCTCCATTGTAATTTCAACGCCATCAATTGCTGCCGAAGCGTGGGGCGACAACGGTTCCGTTAAGCGATAAGCCTCAGGTTTAAAATGCGGTTGTGAAAGCCCCGTCAAACGTTTTACTGCTTCAGTATCGGTCTCTTCTTTAAGTCCCGATTGCACAGGTTTCCAGTATGTAGCTCCGAGCCCTTTCGCTAAAATAGCTGAAATTACGGTCTTGCCAATACCGGTATCCGTTCCGGTCACAAAAAAGGCTTGAGGAAATTTATTTTCAGGCATAATCTCTAAAATAAATAATTAAGTCTATAGACTTAATTTCGCACTTTTTAAGTCTGCAGGCTTAATTCAGGAATTAGCGGTATGATTTTTCTTTACGGCAAGAAACACAATATGATAACTTACCGTTATGTTTCCTTCTCTTTGTTCATCCCAGTGATTAATCAACAGTTTCATCTCTTTGGGAGTCAACGAACGTCCTTCAAGTTGCTGTCCGGCTCCGATTTGTTTTAAATGCCGGAAAAAATCAGCGGCGCAGTCAAATTTCTGTGTGATAGTATCTTCGTAGTAATCAACCTGTGTATCCTCTGAAGATAGTTTAATCACCATCTCTTCCGTATCAGGCAGGGTATTTCCTGTAAACGGCAAGCCAAGTATTTCCACCTGATTTTTCCATTCCGGGAAACTTTCATTACCCGGAAACGCGGCGAGTAACAATCCGCCCGGTTGTGTTACCTGCAGCCACTGCCCTAACGTGTAGGCTGGATCTTGAAACCACTGCGCGACAAAGCTGCTGATGGTCATTGCGTAGACCGGCTGGCCGCCGACTGGTACATCTTCTGCATCAAGAACCTTAAATGAGCAGTTTGATGCCTGATCCAGCCAATCTCGGCACTTTTCAACCATGTTTGGGGCAATATCTGTAAACAGAAGTTTGCGTTCCGGCAATAGCTGCTGCAATTCTCTGCCGACAAAACCGGTGCCACAACCGAGCTCTACAACAGGTCCCGGGGGAAGAATTTCTTTCCAGGGTTTCAGAGATGCGATAAGTCGGCCGGCCACTTCTTTCTGTACTCGGGCATTGGTATGATAGGCAGCAGCAGATCGGTTAAAACTTGTTTGGTTTTCTTTTCTGATAAAATTTTCAATCATTAAAGTTACTTGTAATCATCGGTTCTAAAATTTCTCTGCATCGTGGTGCATGTGCTATAGGTAAAGCGTGCCCCGCCTTTTTGATCTCAAAATACTGTGCTTGATCACCAAACTGATTAAAAAGTCCACGCCCTTTTTCTTTGGGTACAATGGCATCATCCGCTCCCTGAAATATACAAATCCTGGCTGTGTTTTTAAGTACAGGAAGAGAAATTTCTGAGCGATCAAGAAGTTTTAAATCCTCCAGTAACAACGAGTGATCCATCTCTTCATTTGGCAAATCAAATGTCTTTTGAGGATGAAAAACATTCCTGTAAAACGTTTTCAACACTTTTTCAGGTTTTTGTTCAAATTGATTAATCATCTCACTCAGCACCAACTTGGAGCGGCGGCGAAATTGTGCTGCTTTTGGATGAAAATGAAGAAAACCGGACATTATTACCAACAGATCTGCCTTTTGCAGGACATCCTCTTCACACAAATGCAATCCAAATGAATGCACGACTGCTACTTTATTATTTGAGCCTTCAGAAAAGGAAGGAGATTCAGGATCATTAAAATAGCCACGGTCAAAATTTTTCCATTTTATTGAATCAGCAAATAAGGATTGCAGCTTCTGCCAACATTCAGCATCAAATCCCCAGCCGTGATACGTAATAATTTCAGTATCAGCCATTTTGCCACTTTTTTAATGTCTTAAGGAGTACTTTTATATGCTCGTCGGTGTGAGATAATGAAAGCGTAAGTCGAATGCGTGAGCTGTTTTTCGGTACGGTAGGTGGACGAATAGCGCTTGCCAAAATGCCCTGCTCTTTTAACAAATCAGCCAAACCGATGGTCGCTTTTTCGGATCCTAAAATAATCGGGATAATTTGAGTAGTTGACGGACCAGTATCAAAGCCAAGTGACTGAATTTCTTTACGCACATGCTGAATTTTTTGATGATATACAGCCCGCTCTTCTTCAAGCTGGGGTATAAGTTTAAGCGACGCGTTTATAGCGCCAATAACTGCCGGCGGCAGTGCCGTAGTAAAAATGAAACCCGAACAAAAATTAATCAGATACTCTCTCATTTTATTGGAGCACGCTACGTATGCCCCAAAACTTCCAAAGGCCTTGCCACACGTTCCAAGTAAGATATCTACGCCCGAAAGATCTTTTGCCAATCCCAATCCGCGATCACCCCAAGCACCGACGGCGTGGGCATCATCAACAAATAGATGGGCATTATATTTGTCGGCAAGGCTGGATATTTCTTTAATTGGGCTGCGATCACCGTCCATACTGAATACCGTTTCCGTCAGAATCCAAATTCGATTGTATTTACCATCCGCTTGCTGAAGCAGCAATTCAAGGTGTTCAATATCATTATGGTTGAAACGTTGAAATGATGCCCGGCCTGCCAGCGCTCCCTGCAACAAACTGTTATGCGAAAGCTTATCAGCTAAAATAAGTGAGTGGCGATCGGTTACCGTTCCCACAATGGAGCTGTTTGCCTGAAAGCCACTGTTAAAAATTAGTGCGGCTTCCCGCCCAAGTGATTTGGCCAGCTCTTTTTCTAATTGTGTATGAATATCAAACGTCCCAGAAATTAACCGTGAGGCTGTTGATCCGGCCCCGTACCTTTCAAGATAGCTTCGGGATTGTTCTATTACCTTTGGGTGACGGGCAAGCCCAAGGTAATCGTTGGAACAGAAATTGATATATCGGTTGCCATCCTGCTCTATCTCAATACTGTTCGGTTGTGGAGTTACGGAAGAAAGCGTCCGAAATTGCTGGTCTTCTTTTCGGCTGTTAAGTGCCTCATCAAGGAACGCATTTTTATCGTTAACAGGCACAGCAGATTCTTACTCTTGGGATGAATTCCAGGTTGAATCGCTCTCGAACGTGCGCAGCATCGCCCGGAATTGCCGCACAAAGCGACGCTTGTCGTATTTAGGTGCAAACTGACCAAATTCAAGTATAAATAGCCGGTCATTATATTCATCATAAATGGTCATATTGGCGAATGGTCCGGCCATTGCATCATTAGTCATCGTCCACACGCCGAGCGTTTCATAGGCACGGTGACCGTCTATCGTCAGTGAATCGGTCTCAACCGGATGATGTTCATAATCCGTGGTTACATAGGAGCTGTCACGTGTTCCTCGTATCCATTTTTCCATCAATGAGTCGCGCTTGGCATTAATCCAATCCGGAGAAAGTGATTGACCCGAAGGCACATCGTTAATCCACCAAGCCCAGAACCAGCGCTGGTTTCTGGGCAAGTTACGCCGCATGGTCAAGAAATGATTTTCTTTGCCGTTCACCGAATAAGTGGTATCAATATTTTTGCGCCAGTCGTGCTGAATGCGAATTTTCCATCCATGGTCGGCCCACAGACTATCTTCCATATCATTCTGTTCGCCCTTTTCATAAATGTCATATTTCCATCGCTCAAGTTCTACCTGAAGCAATTGATTGGCCAGTGTCTCTTTAGAATTCAAAATCTTTTGTGCAAGAACAGAGTCGCTGGTCGAAGTCAAAATTACCGCCCACTGATCTTTGTACCACTCATCTTTAAGCGGAAAAGCAAAGCTATTGCCACTTTTAACCTGATCTTCAACATCTTCACTTAAAAGTGCCCGTACAAAATCGGCTGTATTCGTGCTGTCAGTTATGGGAGCTGCAATAATGAGATTCTTATTTTTTCGCAGTGTTTCAAGTTCAGCATTGTTCTTGAAATCCCGGAACC
>JAFGWN010000079.1 GCA_016937115.1 Balneolaceae bacterium
AAACTTCTCTCCGTTAGAAACACCTTCGATATAGGCCGTAATCACCTGTGTCTGGTTATCCTCGTGCAGTGCTTCAATCATCTGTGTTTCATTAATATCAACCTGGTTGCCCAAACTTACAATCCTCGAAAACCCTACGCCTGCTCCACGTGCCCAGTCGATTACCGAGGCTACCATCGCGCCCGACTGTGAGCAAAATCCAATTTCTCCGGATTCCGGCATACCTGCCACAAAAGTAGTATTTACCGGTGTATGAGTATCAATAGTACCAATACAGTTGGGGCCAATAAAATTGACATCCCATTTATCGGCTACACTTACAAGTTCCTCTTCCAACTTTCGTCCTTCTTCGCCGGTCTCGCTAAATCCACCGCTAATAACGATGGCTTGTTTGATGTCTCGCTCGCCGCATTGCCTGATAATTGTTGGGACAACCGGTGCAGGCACAATAATGATAGCCAAATCTACGGGCTCGGGAACGTCTGCCACCGATTCATAACAGGGCAAACCCAATATCTCAGTTGCCGATTTATTAACCGGATATATTCCGCCTTGGTACCGATATTCTTTAAGATTTCGAACTACACCGTAGCCCAATTTATGGGGATTGCGAGAAGCGCCAATAACCGCCACACCTTTTGGTTTAAAGAATGGATTGAGCATTATAAATAGAATTCATATTTAAGAGTTATTTGTCTTATTTTACCGCTAATATTATACTTTGTCAAAGACAAAAACTCCTTTTATTCTAAAATGTTAATCTAAGAAACGGCATAAAATTATTATGGAAATCTCGTCACTATCACCCTTCAAAACAGATACCATTATCGAACCTTTTCGTATCCGTTCGGTGGAGCCGATTCGTTTTACCACCATGCAAGAACGCGAACAGGTGCTCAGAGAGGCTGGTTACAATCCGTTTTTACTGAAAGCGAACGATGTACTCATTGATCTGCTTACCGACAGCGGTACCGGGGCAATGTCATCCAAACAGTGGGCTGGTATGATTGAAAGTGATGAATCTTACGCTGGTTCTTCTTCCTTTTACAAGTTGGAATCAGCGGTGCAGGATATCACTGGTTTTAAACATCTGATTCCTACCCACCAGGGACGTGCGGCAGAAAATATTTTCTTTACCACTATTGCCAGTGAAGGCAACGTTATCCCAAGCAATACCCATTTTGACACCACTCGCGCTCACGTTGAACACGCTGGCGCAGAAGCACGTGATCTCGTTATTGATGAGGGAAAACAGCCGCAAAGTACCCACCCATTTAAAGGGAATATGAATCTGGAAAAGCTGGAAGATACCATAAGGGAAGTCGGTCCCGAAAATATTCCAGTGATCATGATTACCGTCACAAATAATTCGGGTGGGGGACAGCCGGTGAGCATGGCCAATATCAAAGGCGTATCGGTGATCGCTCATAAATACGATATCCCATTCTTTATTGATGCCTGCCGTTTTGCAGAAAATTCCTGGTTTATTAAAACGAGAGAAAATGGTTTTACGGATAAAGAACCGATCGATATTGCCCGGGAGATGTTCAGTTACGCTGATGGCTGCACCATGAGTGCCAAGAAAGATGGAATGGCCAACATTGGTGGGTTCCTGGCCTTAAACAGTAATAAGCTGGCGTTGGAGTGCCGCAATCTGGAAATTCTGACCGAGGGTTTTCCTACTTATGGCGGCATGGCCGGCTACGATATGGAAGCGGTTGCTCGTGGACTTTATGAAGCTCTCGACCCCGATTATCTCCGTTATCGCATTCGTTCTATCAGCTATCTTGGAGATAAGCTGATGAATGCCGGCATCCCCATTGTACAACCTACCGGCGGACATGCGGTGTACCTGGATGCCAGACAGATTCTTTCCCATATCCCACCAATGGAATATCCCGCATGGTCGTTTAATAATGCACTTTATCTATTGGGTGGCGTTCGCGGCGTAGAAATCGGTACCGTAATGTTCGGTAAACAACCCGATGGCTCTGAAAAGCCTGCGGCTATGGAGTTGGTACGCCTGGCCTTTCCGCGTCGCATGTACACTCAAAGCCATGTTGATTACCTGGCGGGAGTCATTATCTCGGCTTATGAACAGCGTGACAAGTTAGGTGGTTATAAGATTGTAGATAGTCCGGATGTGCTGCGACATTTCTCGGCCCGACTGGAACCGATTAACGGGGATAACGGATAAGTTTATTGATCAAGGTGAACCAGCTTCTTTCTCTATTTTCAACAAATAGGATTAAAATAATCCATTTTCTGTTCTGCACCTGAGATACGCAATGAGACAGTGTTAATTAATTTATAGCTTCTTAAATCGTGATTGGAAGAACCGCAAGTATTCCGGCTCGTAATCGAATGCAAGTCCGGTAATATCTTCACGCTGTTGATAAACAGCTTCAACTGATTCAGCAACCACATCCATGTGAGCTTGGGTATATACCCGACGGGGAATCGTGAGCCTGATAAGTTCCAATGCGGGGTAATTGTGTTTACCCGTTTCCGGATTACGTCCGGCCGAAACAACACCGCGCTCCATACTGCGGATACCGGCATCCAAATATAACTCGGCAGCTAACGTCTGGGCAGGTAGTTCATCCTGAGTCAAATGCGGCAGAATTTTCTTGGCATTCAAAAATACACCATGGCTTCCAATCGGTCGCACAACCGGTATACTCATATCGAGCAGTTTTTCGCCCAGATATTGTACCTGTCCCACGCGGGCACGAATGTGATCTTCATCAACCGACTCTGTAATTCCGATTGCCAGTGCCTCCATATCACGCCCGGCCATGCCGCCATAGGTATGCAGCCCTTCATAAACCACAACCATATTCTGCGCTTTGCGAAAAAGTTCTTGGTCATTCAGCGCTAAAAATCCACCGATATTTACCAATGCATCTTTCTTGGCACTCATCGTAGCACCATCTGTGAGGGAACAAATTTCACGCACGATATCCTTAATGGGTGTATCTTCGTAGCCGTTCTCGCGTTGCTTAATGAAGTATGCATTCTCAGCCACGCGTGTCATATCATGGATAATCGGGATATCGTACTTGTTCGTGAGCTTTCGTACTTCTTTTAGGTTAGCCATAGAAATGGGCTGACCACCGGCCATATTTACCGAGGTTGCAATAGATACATATGGAATTTTATCCTGTCCTTTTTCTTTGATGAGATCTTCGAGCTTAGTAAGATCCACATTCGCCTTGAACGGATGCTCATTCTCGGGATCATGTGCCTCATCAATGATGACATCCACAAACGTACCACCAGCCAGTTCCTGATGTAGCTTGGTTGTGGTGAAATACATGTTGCCCGGCACACAATCGCCCTCGTTTATCATCAACTGGGAAATGATGTGCTCAGCAGCGCGACCCTGATGCGTTGGAACCATATATTTGTAGCCATAATATTTTTGGATCGCCTCTTCGAGATGATAGAAGTTTTCACTGCCTGCATAGGCTTCATCACCCATCATCATACCGGCCCATTGCCGATCACTCATGGCAGACGTGCCGCTGTCGGTCAAAAGATCGATATACACATCACGTGATCGCAAAAGAAACGTATTGTAACCAGCCTCTTTAATTGCTTTTTCCCGCTCTTCGCGACTGATCATCCGAACCGGTTCCACCATCTTAATTTTATACGGTTCAGCCCAGGATCTTTTTCTTTGATCTGCCATATTAAAAACTGTTTTTTTACATTTTCTTATTTACCCTTTCACAGAAATACGTTCTTCATAGCTTTCCAGGATAGACTGCAGGCGCTCTTTTTGCTTGAAAACCGCAAGGGGAATTGATGACAGATTTTCATCCTGATAAGGCTCGGAATCAGCGATTTCTAAACAATAGGCCATTCCTTTGTTCAGGTTATTTTGAAACTTTTGCAGTTTCTTTAATCCAGATTTACCATCGAGCTGCTCGGCCAGTTCATCTACATAATTCACATATAGGGTGATCTCTTTGGCAAACATGTGGGGACGATCTTGGTCTGCCAGTGATTTGCTGTGCCCGTAAATATGATCGACCATTTCCCGAAGCGTATATTCCCCGTCATAATAGGCAATATTTGGTCCGGGACAGATCGCTTGTGGAGCCCGACGTTCGGCAAGAATGCCAAGATTTATAAGCGCTCCGTTACCCAGATGGTCACACAAGCACGCTTTGCCAAGTACATTCTCACGCTGTTCTTCTTTTTCATTCTCGGCCATTTCGCTTTGTGCAATTTGATTGAGCTTGAGTAGCTGATATTGCGTGGAGGCCGTACAGATAGGCTGATCAGTAAATTCAGTATTGGATTTTAGAAATCCTTTCGGACAGGGCGATCCCGGCTTGTCTTTTTCGATGCGTTCTTGATGCCATTGCTCTGATCCGGTATCCCGCACGTTATTAAACGGTACCCCCAACGGTGATACACCACTGAGATACAGCTCCTTTTCGCCTGCATTTTCCAACACTTGTCGGGTGGGTTTATCCACGGTTGTGGCTTCGGGCACCAGCAAAAAGGGACTGCCCCAGCCAGTGGCATCCATTGCAAAACTGTTCAATAATCGATCGGCTTCTCCGCTTACTCCAATACCGCCCTGAACCGTGAGGCGCGGTTCGGTAATTCTCCAATCATCCGAAAAACCAGTAGCATTTTCTTCGTAATACGTTTCAATGAGTGGCTGAACGGCTTTCGTCAGCTGATCACGTTGTTCACGGAATTCCCTGAGAAGACTCGGCATCAAATGTCCGTCGGAAGGGAAGGCGTGTCCACCGCAATTCAATCCCGATTCGATACGATATTCAAAAACCTCAAGTCCTTTTTTGGCTAAATACTTGCCTTGTATTAGTGCTGAGCGAAAATCACTGACTTTAAGGATGATTTTCTTTTTAATTTCTCCGGCTGCATCCCGATAAAAATCTTTGAATTCTGTAATATAATTATAGAGCCGCGGGTTAAATCCGGCCGATAAAATCAGGCTTGATGGTGCCTTGCTTTTGGCATATCCGCGGAGGGCGGCACTGGCATCACTGAACTCTTTACTCATCGGCGCACCGCCTTTGGTATAGTTTAGCTTATCCACCTTGGCCATGATGTTTACGTCGATGGAACCGGACTTCATCATTCGGGAAAGCTCGTATGAAAGACGATCCCGCAAGCTGCCTTTTTCAGTATTCAGCAACTGATTGTATTTCTCTTTCATGACACTGCCATCAGGTAACATCTCGAAATATTTGGCCTTGTCGTTCTTCTCAAAGAATGGCTGGTTTTTAATAGCAGAAAATTTCTTTTCTACAATTTTATTCACTGTATCCAGGTAAGCGGTAATGCGTCGTGCGCGACCGTCCTCAGAGGTGCGCCCAATGGTACTGCATTCTAAATCATATAATTTACAGTAATACTTCCGAATTTTTTCAACCAGCAGATCATCCACAACAGAAATTACCGAGTTGATACCGTACGGTCCAACTCGAATAGGGGAGTCGATGGAGTGGCCAGTCCCCATAACGGGGATAGAAAAGGAGTGAGGGAAATTACCCATAAAATTTATTTATATTTTAATTGATAATAAATGATACAGGGGTTTTGCCTTTCCCCTGTACCGTTTTTTTAATTTAACTGCTCTTCCAGCATTAGTGCCTTGGGGAATAGAATATTATTTTCGAGGTGTACATGCTTGTGCAGGTCATTTTGAAATACTTCAAGGTTCTGAAAATAGATTCGAAATGTTGTGCACGCATCCTCAGGAGGAGTAAAACCATTGCTGAGCTCTTCTAATTGGGCCATCAAATCACCGGCCTCCTCATGTTCGTCTTCCATCATCGCTACGGCCTGTGCTGCCGAAGAAAACTGCAGCTCGGGACTTATTGACTCCCCGTTGGATTGGGCTTTTCTGAGTTTTTTGATGTAAGGAAACAGGATGGTTTCTTCTTTTTGTAAGTGAGAGAGCATTTCATCCTTCAATTTCAGGAATATCTCCAACATTTCATTAAGCTCGGGATAGGTTTTACCATGCACCTTCGCCACTTTTTTAGCATACGCTTTTATTTCAGGCAACTTGGTTCGAACGTAGTGATGATGATTATTGATGATGTAATCTACCAAGAACTCGGGCGACCAATTGCTGTAATTTTGCGTGTCATTGGCGCTTACGGTAAGATTCTGAAGATCTTCCAAAACATCTTCCACGTTTACACCTTTCTTCTCGCAAGCATCGGTAAGCTTGCGACCGCCGCCACAACAAAAGTCCAGCCCATATTTTTTAAATACACCGGCTGTTCTAAAATCGTCGGCTACGATATTTCCAACTGTTTGCTCTTTAAATGTTTGCATAATGTCCTTTAAATCAACTTTAGTTATAAATTTAATATTTAAGACTACTTTGTCTTAATATACTATTTATCGCTCTCATATAAAATATATTTCTGCATCTACCGGGTCATTTTTTCTGCTGCCAGAGCTTGCAAATTTTTTAATTGGTGATAGTAAAAAAGTACGGCAACCCAGAATAGTACGGCTCCCACCTGGTGAATCACCCCAAGCACAACCGGCACCTGGTACAATAAAGTCAGAATGCCCAATATGTACTGAGCCAGTATTAGCCCGAGCAATATATCTGCCTTCATTTTCAGGCTTGACTGTACTTCGGAAAACCGCGTAGTAACCCATAAAGCAGCTACCAGCAACCCCAGCAGCGTACCGACAAGCCGGTGCATCCACTGCACCGTGCCAGGATTTTCAAAAATATTAAGGATCATTGGATCCATTGCCCACGCATTATCAGGCAGCCAGTCTCGGTTCATCAAGGGGAACGTATTATAGATCGTACCTGCATCGAGGCCGGCGGTAAAGGCACCCCAGGTAAGCTGCACAAAGAATATGACACTTATAAGCGTTAACCACTTTTTAAACCGACTCGTTGGGGGTGCTCCATCGAGTGAATATTTTTTACTGAGATCGAGTGCAAACCAGATACAAAAACTTATCAGCAACACTGCCAGTAAAAAGTGCAGGGCCAGCCGGTAATGGCTGACATAAGGCACATCAACTAAACCGCTTTTTACCATCACCCAGCCCATGACTCCCTGCAGGGCTCCCAGCCCGAAAAGGAAAAGCACGCGCCGGAAAAGTTTTTTATTGAAGTACCCGCGGAGCCAGAAAATAAAGAACGGCACTATAAATATAATGCCGATCACTCGGCCGATAAGCCGGTGCAGGTATTCCCAAAAAAATATCTGTTTAAATTCGAAGAG
>JAFGWN010000080.1 GCA_016937115.1 Balneolaceae bacterium
AAAGTATTTGAACCCGATAAGCGAGAGGTATTCTTGGAAGGCCAGGCCTATTTTAACGTCGAAGAAAATACGGAACGGCCGTTTGTCATTCATTCGGGGAATGCAAAAACGCGTGTTTTAGGTACCTCTTTTTCGGTTCGGGCCTATCCGGAAGACAGTGATATAACGGTTGCAGTTGAAGAAGGACGTGTTTCTTTTGAAGCAACTGCAACTGAAGCATCGGGAAAAGAACAGATCATTTTAAATAAAAACGAGTTGGGACGTTTTGATGCAAAGCGCGGGGATATTGAGGCCAGCCCTATTAATGATTTAGCACTGTATTTGGGATGGGTTGACGGTTATTTGAAATTTAAAGAAGCCCCTTTGGGCGAAGTGGCAACAGAACTGGAGCGCCGGTATGGCGTGGAGGTTACATTTGCCAATCCACAGCTTAAAAAACGTTCGCTTACGGCGCTGCTTAAGAGCCGGTCTATTCAGAATGTATTGGATGTAATAAAAATGTCATTGGATATTGAATATCGTCTTGACGAAAATCAAGTGATTTTTTCCGGTTAATGATTAAAAAGGTTGTAATGTAAAGATGTACAATTAAACGCTATCCTTAATTAATATGAAAGATTAGCATGATGATAAATTCTTATAAATCAAAACAAAAAATGCGGAAAGGAGGAACTATGAAACGATCGATAAAATTTTTACGATTTTGTCTATTTGCACTAATTATTTTGCCCTTTGTAGTCGGGGTCAATAATGTACAGGCTCAATATTATACTACTGTTTCTTCTTCCCAACTTAAGGGGTCGCTCTACTCCGTTAAAAAGTACTCTGAAACTATAGAAGAATTGCAAAAACCAATTACTTTTACTGCAAAAGATCAATCTATAGGTGTTCTGCTCGAACAGATTGCAAAACGAGCGGGACTGGGTGTTGCCTATAATTCAGAGCTGGCGGTCCTCGAAAAAACGAAGAGCGTCAATTTTAAAAATGTACCTGTAGCCGATGCACTTCAGCAGGTTCTTTCGGGCACAAGTTTTGATGCTGCATTAACCAGGATGCGTGAAATTGTACTCGTAAAAAGTGTACCAGTGTTCCAAACAGAGATTGAAATTAAACCGCTGGAGCAGCAAATATCCGGAACAGTGACGGATGCCGAAACCGGTGAAACACTGCCTGGTGTAAACGTCATTGTGTTAAATACCAACACGGGAGCTTCCACCGATGAAAATGGCAATTACAGCCTTACAGCACCGGACGACGCCGATTCATTACGGTTCTCATATATTGGATATCGGACACAGCGGGTAGCTATTAACAATCGAAGTGAAATCAACGTAGCCATGACGCCGGAGGTTCAGGCCTTTAGCGAAATGGTCGTTACAGCTTTTGGTGTTGAACAGGAACAGCGAGAGCTTGGCTATTCTGTTGAACAGGTTGATGGAGAAGAGCTAACCGCCGGAAATAACGAAAATGTCGTTAGTGCCCTGCAGGGCAAAGTAGCCGGGGTACAGGTTACCAATACCGGCGGCGCGCCGGGAAGTAGTTCCCGTATTCTTATTCGCGGTATTAGCTCGCTTGATCCGGGAGCCAATAACCAGCCATTGTTTGTTGTAGATGGGGTACCCATCGACAACTCTACAATTACGGGTGGCGGTGGAGGCAGAGCTTTTAGCAATAGAGCAGCAGATATTAACCCGGATGACATCGAATCAGTAAGTGTGCTGAAAGGAGCTGCGGCTTCTGCGCTGTATGGAGTACGTGCTGCCAACGGTGCTGTCATCATTACTACTAAAAAAGGTAACCCCGGGGGAGTTCAAATCAATTTCAAAAATTCAGTTGGGTTTGATCGCGTAAACCGGTATCCCGAATTCCAGGAAGTTTATGGACAGGGATTTGGTGGAGAAGCGACTACCAGCAGTTTTTGGCCCAACTGGGGCGCTCCCATTGCCGAAGTAGCCGACACGCTCGAAGGATGGCAGTATTACGATATCTGGAGAGATGCCATGGAAACCGGCGTGAAAATTGATAATTCAATAAGCGTATCGGGCGGTAGCAAGGTAGCAACGTATTACGGTTCGGTCTCAAATTTGATGCACGATGGAGTCATTCCATTCAGTGACTGGGATCGCAAATCAGTTCGTTTTTCGGGAGACATTCGGCCCAATGATGATTTGCAAATTGCTTCATCGGTAAATTTTGTTAACTCCGGCGGTAGTCGTGTCCCGGCCGACCGTTTTATGGAACGGTTAATGTACTGGGCGCCAACCAAGGATGTAACCGATTATATGTTTACCGATGGCCCACGTGCAGGTACTATGAAAGGTTACTACGCTGATGGAGCAGCAGGAACCAACCCTATTTATGATGCCCGGTATTCTACCTTTGAAGATAATGTAAACCGGGTTATTGGTAATGTTAATGCAAACTATAACTTTACCGATTGGTTCAGCGCTTCCTATCGTTTTGGTTTAGATTATTATAGTGACCAGCGGACCAACATAACGCCGGGTCCACGGGGAATTGCAAACGAAAATGTTCTTAGTTCAACAGGTTTTATTACGGAATACCGTATCAATAGCCGAGACTTGAACTCAACATTGAGGCTGAATTTTAAACGGGATCTTACCGATAAGATCGGTGCAGATTTGACGATTGGTAACGATATTTTTGATCAGGATTATAATCAAGTTATTGCTTCCGGCAGTGATTTTGTTACCCCGCTGTTCTATGATTTGAGTAACGTTCGGGATATCTCAACCAGCCAATACCTTGAAAAGCGCAGACTGGTTGGTGTTTACGGAGATTTAACGCTTAGTTACAACAACTATCTGTTCTTGAATGTGACGGGCCGAAATGACTGGTCATCAACCCTGCCGGTTGATAACCGATCATTTTTCTATCCGTCATTTAACCTTGGATTTGTATTTACCGATGCTTTGGACAATACGCCCGATTTCCTTTCTTATGGTAAATTGCGCGCATCGTATGCGCAGGTAGGTAAAGATGCTGAACCGTATTCTACCGGCATTACGTTTGGTTCGCCATCACAATATCCGTTAAATGGGCAAGTGGGTTATACGCGAAATCAGGTGATTGGCAGTCCCGATTTGAAGCCTGAAATTACTACATCTGTCGAAATTGGTACAGATCTCCGCTTTTTTGATGATCGGGCTGGACTTGATTTTACCTGGTATAAAGCCAACAGTGCAGACCAGATCTTGACGGTACCTATTTCGAATGCTACTGGTGCTACCCGGCTGGTAACCAACGCCGGTGAAATTGAAAACCGGGGTATTGAAGTGCAGTTTAATGTAACACCGGTTCAATCGCAAGACTGGCAATGGGATGTTCGGCTGAACTTCAGCCGCAACCGCAACGAGGTGATCTCTATCCGGGAGGGAATCGAGACCATATTCATTGGTTCTTCTTTTGGGTATGCAGGCAGCAGCGCCAGTATTCAACTGGTTGAAGGTGAACCCTTCGGCAATATTTACGGTACCAGTTATGCCCGCTATTACCCCAGCGGAGAAGCGCCTGAAGATCCGCTGTATGTAGATGAGGATGCCCCGATTTTAATCGGAGATGACGGTTTCCCAGTTGTAAACAGCGAGCCTTTGGTGCTTGGAAATGCATTCCCCGACTGGATTGGCGGTATTTATAATAGCATTTCGTATAAAAATGTGAATCTCTCATTCCTGATCGATATCCAGCAGGGAATGGATGTGTACAATCAGTACGGCAACTTTTTTGCCGCATTCGGTATCACGGAAAATACGCTCGACCGTAATGAGTTTCGCGTGTTCGAAGGGGTAACCGCTGATGGACAAGAGAATACACAGGAAGTGTGGCTCGGACAGGGGGTTGGGCCAGATGGTCGAGATTACGGTGCTGGTTTTTATCGTAATACCTATCGCGCTTCAACAGAAAACTTTGTGAAAGATGCTTCTTTCGTAAAGCTGCGTAATATCAATCTTTCCTACCGGTTGCCTTCCAACTTAATGGAAACGCTTCCTTTCAGGAATGTTACGGCAAAAGCTACAGCCACAAATATTATTCTCTACACTCCATTTGAAGGATTCGATCCGGAATCGCGAAGCGGTCCCGCCGGTACCAACGCAACAGGTTTTACCGGACTCGATCATCCGGGTGTAGCCAGCATCATCTTCTCACTGAATTTCTCTCTCTAAAAGCAAAATATTATAGCTATGAAAAACCTATTAAAAATTACCACTTTGCTTCTGTTGAGCCTGGCCGTACTGCTTCCCGGATGCAGTGATTATCTGGATATTAACGATGATCCTAATAATCCCACCGATGCACCACTGTCAGGGTTAATGACCAACACTACCTTTGAAACTTCGCAAGGAGTATATGCCTTGGGGAATACAACCTCGTTTTTTGTGCAATACCTTGCATCGCCCAACCCGGGTTCATCTACCGATATTCAGGAGCCGGTGCGGTACGATAATACTTGGTTCATCTATTACGACATGATGACCGACTTAGCGGTATTACAGCAGAAAGCGGAAGAACAAGGAGCTACCCAGTATCTGGGTGCAGCTAAAATAATGATGGCCCTGAATTTAGCTACCGTTGTTGATGCCTGGGGCAACGTACCTTATTCCGAAGCTTTCTTTGTTGAAACGCTGACTCCATCCTATGATGATGATCAGCAACTTTACACTGAGGTTATGACTTTGCTTACCGAGGGTATCGCCGACATTCAGCAACCGGGATCATCAAGCGAATTAGGCGATGATGACTTTATTTATGGTGGCGATATCACGAAATGGGTGCGCCTTGGCCATATGCTCAAAGCCCGCTATTTAAATCATCTAAGCAAGCAGTCCTCGTATGATCCCAATGCCGTTTTGGCTGAAATCGATCAGGCCATGACAAGTAACGCGGATGACGCGCAAGTTGAATATTTCGAAGAGCAGATCAACCCTTGGGCTGATGTAGCCATTGATAACTCGAACTTGCTGCTCGGAGGTTGGCTTTCAGAACAGATTGTTAAGCATGTCGATGGCACTACCTATGGTGTTTTTGATCCCCGTATTGAAGCGTTTACTGATACAACAGATTTTGGGACGTATGTCGGTACGCGAAATGGAGCCGGCCGCGGCGCTGCTCCCGAGCAGGGTGCTCGTTGTGTACTTACAACCAATACCTTTTATGGCCAGCGTACAGCTCCGGTGTTGATTGCAACGTATGCGGAACAGAAATTCATCGAAGCTGAAGCAGCATTTCGGGCCGGGCTAATAGGCCGGGCCTATCAAGCCTATTTAGATGGTATTGAAGCTCATATGGATAAGATGGGTATTGAAGAGTCGGATAAAATCAATTATATGACCGATCCTGCTGTGGCAGTGGGCGAATCCGGGTTGACGCTTGACCTGATATTCAAAGAAAAATACACGGCCATGTATTTGCATCCCGAAGCTTGGGTGGACGCCCGCCGTTATGACTATCAGTATGAGGGAATGGAAGTGCCCGAAAACTTAAATCCCAACCTGAATGGTCAATTTATCCGGCGGTTAGCCTATCCGAACTCCGAGACCCAGCGTAACTCAGAAAATGTTCCGGATGTTACATTGCTTGACCGAATATTCTGGGATCAACAATAACATTTGTCAGACATCTGAAAAGACCCGGCAGCCATTGGCTGTCCGGGTCTTATTTGTGTACTGGCTGTTAGAATGTGAGTAAGGTAAACTGCTACCCGATGCGAATATTTACTGGTTTCTGTTTTCTGATATTTTTGATCACCATTGGTAGCTGGCAGTATGGCTTGGCACAGGAAACATCAAGTTCATTAAAAGGGAAAACTATTTGTATTGATCCCGGTCATGGAGGCACGGCAGCTACAGATTCGTACCGGGTGGGCCCGGCCGGTGAACGTGAAGAGTGGATCAATCTTCGTGTCGGACTGGAACTAAAACAGCTTTTGCAAAACAGCGGTGCTCATGTTGTGATGACTCGAAAAAAAGATGTACGGGTGCCACTTTCCGAACGTGCTCGCATGGCTGTTGAATATCAGGCTGATGCTTTTGTCTCTATTCACCATAATGCCATCGCTGATTCTACTGTTAATTTTCCCATTGTCTATTTCCACGGTAATGCTTCTGAAAACCGAGCGGGAGTTAAACTGGGGCAGCTCCTTATCGAAAGTATTTCAGAAAAAATGTACAGGGACCCTACACCGGCAAGCCTGGCATCTGATCATGTTATTTTTCCTGAAGCAGGCACTGCTGTACTGCGCGGTACGTACGGCATACCGGCTGTGTTGGTTGAAGCTTCATTTTTTACCAATCCGGCGGAAGAACAACGATTGAAAGATTCGACCTATAATCGTCGTGAAGCGCAGGCCTATCTTGAGGCTCTTGAATCATTTTTTGCAGCCGATATTCCACCTATCCATAAAACGGATTCAAAAGTGCAGGTTAAACCCTTTCGGGTTTTTCAAGAAGCGGAACGGATGAACCCGGCTGCCCGGCAATGGAAATCAAATTTTGTTAAAGGACACCGGCTGTATCAAAAAGGTGATTCCCTTTCACTACAAAAGGCTATGGACTTTTTCACGACGTCAGCGCGAAGTTTTCCCGATTCGTGGCTTGCACGCACGGCTCATCGTTTTAGAGCCAAAATATTTGAAGCTTGGGAAAAGAAGAAACAACAGCAGCAAGCCGAAACAAGCGTCGCCGAGTATTATGTTCCATTGCCGCAAAATGACGTATTCCTTAACAAATTAATAAAACTAAATAGCGTACCGTAATGAAGTATAACTATATTATCCTTTTTGTGTTTACCTTGGGGCTCTTTGCCTGTAACCAGTTGGAGAATGAGAAAGAGCAGCTGCGAAAAGAGATTGAATCGCAATTCAGTAATACCAAAGGAACATTTGCACTGGCTTTTGTAAATCTGGCGGATACTTCACAGTCGCTGATGATCAATGAAAAAGAGATGTTTCATGCGGCCAGCACCATGAAAACGCCCGTGATGGTAGAACTTTTTAAACAGGCCGAAACCGGAAAATTTTCACTTGATGATTCCATTCTTGTAAAAAATGAGTTTCGCAGTATCGTTGATAGCAGCCGATACACTATGGATGTGAGTGAAGACAGCGAGGGCGAGCTGTATGATTTGATTGGTAAAAAGCGCACCATTCGGGCGCTAATTGATGATATGATTACCATGAGCAGCAATCTGGCTACGAACATTTTAATCGAAAAAGTGGGCGCCCAAAACGTGACACAAACCATGCGCAGCTACGGTGCCGACAGCATCCTGGTACTACGCGGTGTTGAAGATATCAAAGCGTATGAACAGGGTCTCAGCAATCGCACTAATGCTTACGATTTAATGATTTTATTTGAAAAATTGGGACGTGGTGAAGCGGTTAGCCCTGCGGCTTCCGAAGAGATGATCTCCATTCTGAAAAAGCAGCACTTTAATGAAATGATTCCCGCCCGATTACCCGATTCTGTACAGGTAGCTCACAAAACAGGCTGGATTACTGGTGTACATCACGATTCCGGGCTGATTATTCTGCCCGATGGCCGAAAGTATGTGCTGGTTTTACTTTCTAAGGAAGCACCTGATCGGGAAAAAGTCATTACCATGTTTGCCGATATATCGCGCGATATTTACAACCATGTTATTGCTAACTCTAAATAATTATTCCTCAATTTATGATAAACGTATTACAGGTGGGCTTGGGTCCCATTGGATTACAAATAGTAAAATATATTACCGAACGTAAAAACATACAGATTGTCGGTGGCGTGGATATCGATCCCCAAAAAGCCGGTAAAACGTTGAATAAACTTTGTGATTTTAACGCACCGGAAGTACCTGTTTTTGCATCGGTTTCTGATGCGCTTAAAAAAGTTACGCCCGCTGTGGCTATTTTGACCACCGTTTCAAAGCTGACGCAGATTGAATCACAAATAGCCACTATAGCAGAGCATAAGCTCAATATCGTATCAACCTGTGAGGAGTTGACCTATCCCTGGTACACTGCTCCCGAAATCGCAAATCGCATTGATGAATCGTGTAAAAAGCACGACATAAGCTGTCTTGCAACCGGGGTAAACCCGGGCTTTCTCATGGATTACCTCCCGTCTGTTCTTACATCGGTTTGCCAGCGGGTTGATCATGTAGCAGTGAGTCGAATACAGAATGCTACACCTCGACGCAAACCGTTTCAGCAAAAGATCGGGGTGGGGTTAAGCCGCAACGAGTTTGACCAGCAGCGGGCCGCAATATCACATGTGGGGTTGCCTGAATCGGTCTGGATGATTGCCGGCGCGCTTCAGTGGGAACTGGACAACGTGAAGGAGACGCTGCAGCCGGTTATAGCTGATGAGAAGATTACCTTTGGCACCGAGGTTTTAGCGACCGGCAAAAACAGGGGTGTAGAGCAAATTGCTACGGGGTATCGAGATGGTAAAGAAGTGATCGTACTCAAATTCAGAGCCGCAATAGGGGAACAGGAGCCGCACGATACAGTTGCAATAAAAGGTCAGCCGTCGTTTACTTCAACAATTCCGGGCGGGGTGAACGGAGATGTAGCAACAGCTGCTATCACCATCAATGCGGTACGGTCTGCGCAGAAACTGGATGCAGGACTAAAGACGATGCTGGACGTTGCTGTCCCGGCTTTTTCATTATAAAGGTTAATTTTATTATAATATTCAATGCGTAATCAATGGGTTCTTTTAATAGCGATTATCTGCATATTTACCGCCTGCAGTAAAAAGTTTCATGTGGAGAAACAGCCGATTACGTTCGACTCAACACGTACGGCACTGACGCTTCAATATCTCGGGGAGCATTACGGAATAGAACAACAGACACCGGCCATCACCCCTGCAATGGTCGTTGTCCACTGGACGGCCGTTCCCACCTTCGAGAAGACTTTTGAAATCTTCAACCCGCCGACCCTGCGCAACACCCGGCCGAATATACAGGGTGCGGGTGCGCTAAATGTATCGGCTCATTACCTGATTGATCGTGATGGACGTATCGCCCAGCTTTTGCCGGATACGGTAATGGCACGCCATGTAATTGGGTTGAATCACGCTGCAATTGGCATCGAAAATGTAGGAAGTGAAGAACAAAGATTGACAGAAGCTCAGCTCAATGCCAACGCATGGCTTATTCGACAGTTATCCGATAAATATGATATTGAATATGTCATTGGTCACTATGAATATAAGCTTTTCGAAGGGCACCCATTGTGGAAAGAGAAAGATGATGCGTATCGAACGGACAAGATTGATCCCGGTGCGTTTTTCATGCTGCGCTTGCGTGATAAACTGAAGAATTTAAACCTGAAAGGCCCGCCGGAACAGACCGGAAAAATGATTAAATAGAAAAAAAATCCGTAATTTTTTCTGCACAATCTTAAAACCGGGTACTGAAACCCAGTTTATTTAATCACCAGCGTATTGCGAATTGATGTTGCCTGATCGTCCTTCGTATCAAAAATGTACCCATTGACAATCACCTGACGGATATGTCCATCCTCTTTCAGGATAAAATTGGGGACTGAACCAAGGCTTATTTCGTTTGAGTAATCTTCTCTGGCAACGATATTCAATGGAATGTTATCTAAATAAGATGCATCCGGTGCATCCTCAATGATGATATCGGTATATCCTTTTCTGAGAAGCTTAATAAAATCCAATTGCTGAACCGCTTGTTTGTTTTTCAGCGTATCGGGATAAATTTTGCCCGGATGCACTTCTATCGTATTGCCGTCCAGCTCTTTATAGCCGTGCGAGGTAGATAAATCTCCTATATCATTAATGGTTGCCCGGTAATAGGATGTCGAATCAACGATTTGCTGCCGCCTGCTTATACCGATATCAACAAGATATTTTTTATTTTTTCTCACCATGTTAACCCTCCTGATTAGTAAATCGGTAAGCGAGCGGTTATTTTCGGGAATCTGGTAATACCGATCCACGTTTATTTTGGCAAATTTTCTTCCGGCAATGGCATCTATAGCTGTTAGCAAACTGATGAAATTCAGCTTGCGGATATATTGCTTTTCGGGATCATTCGGATATCCGCCCGATTCGATAAGAATGGTACTGGTTCCCCATTTCTGTATCATATCACCAAATGCCCGCGGCTCATGAGCATCAGAATATTTTGCAACCTTTCCGTGGATATATTGTTGAAGCATGGCATTCAGATACCCGATCAGGCGCATGGCATTGGTGCGGACTTCGTTTTCCGATTGTTCGAAGTCGTAGGCTGGCGCAAGAAAAGAGAGAGTAGCAGGCTCCGCCGATCTTCCCACGCTGTAATAAGATGATTGATCATGCAGATTGAAACCGAACTCCGGGTTTAAACTATCTCTCACACTTTTTAGAATCTGTGATTCCGGTGAAGTTAACCGCAGCGCATCGCGATTTATATCGATATCCAAAACATTTCGTCGTTCGAATCGCTCAGCTCCGTCTGGATTGAGCATCGGGATGAAATAGAGCGAGGTATTTTCCAGCAATTCATTTCTTTTGTCGGAAAATTGGTCGTTATTTTCACTGAAAAAATTAAAGAGATCAAACAGCGCCATGGTTGCAGTAGATTCGTTGCCGTGCATCTGCGACCAAAAAAGCACGTTGGTATCGCCGTCTCCAACTTTGATAAGATAAATTGGGCGACCTTCGACGGAATATCCGGCAGTTGAGACCTCAAAAGCTGGATCCGAAGCAAGCTGTTTAATGAGTGGTTCAATATCGCTGTGTTTGAACCTCCGCTGCTGTATTTCTTCCTCTTTAAAGGTTTCATACTTGCCATTGAGTTTGTCTGCAAGGGGGAATTGCTGAGAATAAGCGGGTTGAATGGAAAACAAAAGAAGCAAGAATAGACTAAACCATTTCATAGCATATTATTTTGTGTGAATGTAGTTTCATAAAAAGTTATTTCGCCTGGTACCCCGGCCATGAATGACGCAGTATGATCACTATTGGTTAAATTTTAAACCCTGATTACTATTCAAAAAGTATCTGTTTCATTCCGATTGAATAGGAGAAGGATTCGGGAATGTTGCTCAATCTTTACTAATGATTTTCAGATCAAATATTTTAATGTAGATTGTGACTAAATTCCTGTGCTGTATAATTCGCAGTTGTTCAGGTATTAAAAAATATTGTTCATATAAAATTACTTATTAAATATTGTCAAACTGGTGGAAATAGATACGCAAAAGTCACATGTTTAATTTGGTATTTAAACAAACAAAATATTCAATGAAGTATATAAAGAAATTTCACATCAACGTAATTTTTGTTATTCTTTTTATTGGTTTTACAGCTTGTAAAACTACAGATTCAGCAAGACAAGGATTACCATCCCAGACAAGCTCCAATGAATTAGCCGCTTTATTTGCCGATTCTAAAGTTTTCTCTGATAATTTTACCGGTTTCATGTTGTATGATCCGCAGGCGGATGCGACCATTTATGCGCAGAATGAGAAGCGATATTTTACCCCGGCTTCGAATACAAAGCTTTTTACTTTTTATACCGGTTTAAAATTACTGCCCGACAGAATCCCTGCATTAAAATATGTTGAGCAGGGTGATTCACTGATCTTCTGGGGAACAGGCGACCCCTCTTTTTTACGCTCAGACCTCGGCGATAAAACGGTGTTTGAATTTCTTCAGAACAGCGATAAAAAGCTTTACTATTCAGATTCTCACTACCGCGACGAGGGGCTGGGGCCGGGGTGGTCGTGGAGTGATTATCAATATGCGTATTCGGCGGAAAAGTCTCCGTTTCCTATGTACGGGAATATGGTGGAATTCAGGATGCGTGAGGTGACAACCACAACAATTGAGCGTGATAGTTCGGGGCTGGAAGTTGACCCGCCTTATTTTAGATCGTTGGTCAATCAAGAAACTGAAAATAGAAATAGGGGAGATCAACCTGTTCTTTTTCGGGCTTTTGCCGACAACACATTCCGTTATGTCCCCGAAAGTGATACAGCCTCTTTTACTGTTAATAAACCCTACCATTATACGCCGGAGCTCATTGTTGAGATGCTGAGTGATACGCTGAACAAACCGGTTGAATACATCGAGCGGGAATTGCCAGGGGGAGCCCAAACAATGTACAGTGTTTGGGCCGATTCCGTCTACAAATATATGCTGCAGCCCAGTGATAATTTTATAGCTGAACAGCTTTTGCTGGCCTCTGCAGCGGAGCTGGATAAACCGCTCAATTCTGAGCTGGTCATCGATCAAATGAAAGACACGCATCTCTCCAATATGCCCGATGAACCCCAGTGGGTCGATGGCTCCGGATTGTCGCGGTATAATATGTTCACTCCGCGTAGTATGATTTGGTTGTTGCAGCAGATTGATGCTGAATTTGACTCAGACGAAAAACTTTTTGAGCTGTTAGCTATAGGAGGTGAGACGGGAACAATTCGAAATTGGTATGCAGCTCGTGATGGCGGCCCGGCGTATGTGTTTGCCAAAACCGGTACATTGAGCAATAACCACTGCCTGAGCGGATATATCATCACTGAAAGCGGACGCAAACTCTATTTTAGCTTTATGAATAATCATTATGTAACGTCAAGCTCAGTTGTGAAAGAAGAGATGGAGAACGTCTTGTGGTATATTCACAAAAACTATTAGCCTACTGCTGACCACTTATATCGGTAGAGCTTAATCCCATTCTATTTAGCTTGTCTTCATTGCTGTAAAGAAAACGCAACACCTTTTCAATGGGGGTGGCTTGGGTAACACCGTAATTTATAATATTTTTTCGTGTGATGAAGGCCGTATCAGCATAGGTTTCCAGATTTCTATACTGCTGTTTTTTAGTGGGATCGGGCACCAGAAAATATTGCTCGGAAGCAGACGCTGTAATGGACATGCCTACCCATTCCAAGCTGTTAAAATTGTCGCGGCTTGCAACAATAAGCCCGCCGCTGATGCCGTGATTAAACAAGGCGTCCGTTAAGAAGTTACCCTGATTGTCGTAATTTGGCGCACTGACGATGCCCCGGGTTACCATTGCTGATCCAAGCGGATACCCTATCACGTAAATAAAGGAGCCAAACTGCAGTTTCATAGCTGCACCGGTTTTCATTCTCAGAGGGGGTGCCTGGAAATCATTTTCTCCATTGCGTACACGAATCAAGGCAAGATCATCAAAGGGATTTACTGCCATTACATCAATTTCCAAAAGGTTGTTAAAAGTATGCAGGTAATTGCGCTGTTTAAGTTTAATTCCAACAGAACTGATGTATTTATTTTGCGGAATATTAACACCCTGCTTGTAACTGATGAGCGTGTCGGGCGCATCCAGAACATGTGCTGCAGTAACGAGTGCGGTGTACCGGTCGTTTTGCAGGATTGATATGGCTGTACCTGCTTTGCTTTGATCAATGGTTGATTTTCGGAGCTGCATTTTATTAATGTCTTTTTCTTTCAGCATTTCAACCGTGAGGTTAATATCATCACCGAAAAAGTAGGTGGTGTATATCGATGTAGATGTTATACGTAGTACCGATTGTTGAATTCTGGTGAGTTGTGGTGATACATCCTTCGTGGGAAATGAAGAGGTATAAAACCCCTTTTCAGGATTGAAGTATGGAAGACGAGACGAGTTGGAGGAGACACAACTGTATATAACCAAAAAAACGATAGCATATAATATGTAACGGGTATTCCCCATATTGCACTCACATTTAAATTAATGCAAGACACCGCATTTGCTAAATTAGTACGTAATTAAACAAATGGCGTTTCACATAATTTAATAAATACAGGGATAT
>JAFGWN010000081.1 GCA_016937115.1 Balneolaceae bacterium
CACGCGGTACCGGTCGATTCTCTTCGCTCCCCGGCCTATACCTCCCGGCATGGGACCTCGGCATCAATTATGGATTATGCAAGGTTCAACTATATCGCTCAGCCAGAGGACGGAGTGACCCAATTTCTGCCACAAATGGGGGAATATGACAAATGGGCTATCAAATGGGGATATACTTGGTTTGGTGATATGCCCGCTGAAGAGAAGGAGAAAATTCTTCACGAATGGACAGTGGAGCGGGCAAACGATCCCAAATATTTTTACGGCAGGCAGGGTAATTCCGCCGATCCCCGGTCCCAAAGCGAAGCCCTGGGCGATAATAATATGGAAGCCGGCAGGCTTGGACTGGCCAACCTCGCAAAGATCACCAAAAATATGACAGACTGGATACAGGTTAAAGGTGAGGGTTTTTATGATCTGGATGAGCTCTATAGCCAGATCCTGCTGCAGTGGAGGCGGTATATGAGACATGTTGTAAAAAATGTTGGGGGAGTCTTTGAGACTCCAAAAACCTACGATCAGGAGGGGGTTGTCTATGAGTCCGTACCAGCGCATCAACAACGGGAAGCGATGGCATTTTTGGCGGAACATGCGTTTGCTGATCCTCCGGAGTGGATGTTGAATGCAGAAATTTTGGATCGGATCAATCAGGACGGTGTCGTGGAAGATATCCGGCAGCGGCAGGTTTCCGTTTTGAACAGTCTGACAGATCCGGGGCGGATTGCAAGACTCATCGAGTATGATCACCGTGGGCAAAAGAGCTATTCTCCAAATGAATTTATGGATGACCTAAGAGGGGCTATCTGGACCGAACTCGACGAGGATGTAGAAATATCGGTATATCGGCGAAACCTCCAGCGCTCGTGGGTAAAGCGGTTGGAATACCTGATGACAGAGGATATACAGGTTTCATTTTGGGCGGGCCCAATCCATATAGGTCAGTCGGATATGAGGTCCATGGCACGCGAACAGCTCAAAACGGTATACGCTGAGGTCAGGCAGTCTGTGACCAGTGCCAGGGATCGTTCAACAAAGGCACACTTGAACGATATAAAGAGCCAAATTGAACTTATATTAAATCCTGATTAACATATAGAGGAGGTCATTTTTCGGGCAATGTCTTTGGCCGGCTGTTGGTAAACAGTTCATAACTCATTCGCAACCTGATCGGTGAACGTAAAGATACGCTGAAACCTAATTGAATCATGTTGCCGGATACCTATCCAGGATTTATGACTCTACTATCCCTTTGCGGACCATTGCACCCCATTCTTTTTTGCCTTTGAAAAAGTCGATGAGCCCCTTAAGCCGCCACCAAGCGTGGAGCTGGCGGTACCCGAGATTTTCCAACAACGCATACGCGGCCAGGATAAGCGTATCACGGGGACGCTCGTAGCGCCGGGAGGTCAGTTCCTCCAAGAAAACGGCACTCACGGAAAGCACCATTCCCCAAACAAGGGCTACCGCCAGGAAAAGCAGGGCAAAGTAGCCGTTAATGATTCCCATCCACCAGGAAATGGCAACCAGAAAATATCCCGCGAACTCAACGACTGGGGATAACATTTCCACAAACACAAAAAAGGGCATTGCAAAAAGTCCTATACGTCCATAGCGAGGATTTAAAAACATACGCCGGTAGCGGTATAGCGAATCGGAGAGACCGCGATGCCAGCGATTACGTTGTCGTGCAAGAGAAGCTCGTTCTTCCGGCACCTCGGTCCAGCATACCGGCTCCGAGATAAAGCGTATTCGGTAGGATATTTTTTGCCTTCGACAATATTCGTGCAGCCGCATCACCAGCTCCATATCTTCCCCGACGGTATCGTGCAGGTAGCCGCCTACTTTGATAACTGCCTTGCGATCGAAGAGTCCGAAAGCACCCGAGATAATGAGCAGCGAATCCAGGTAGTCCAGCCCGATACGCCCAAAAAGAAAAGCCCGAAGGTATTCCACCGACTGAATTTTACCCAAAAAGGAATCGGGGATCCGCACCTTGTCGACCACTCGATTTTTAAAAGTACAACCATTGGCCACGCGCACAACCCCGCCTACGGCAATAGTAGTATCATCTTCCATGAAGACCCGCAGCATTTTAGTAAGAGCATCCGGCTCCAGAATTGAGTCGGCATCCACGGCGCAAAAAAGATCTTTTTCAGCAATATTTATGCCCGCATTAAGGGCATCGGCCTTGCCCCCGTTTTCTTTATTGATAACGACTAATTTAGGATGTCGATCGGAAGTGTAAATTCCTTTGATGGGTTGATGCTCAATGAATTTTGGCCGGTGGCGCTGCTGAGGCTTCAACTGGTAATAATCAATCAGCTTTTGCAGGGTCTGGTCCGTGCTTCCGTCGTTGACAACCACCACCTCATAATTGGTGTACTTCAGGTTAAGCAGGGAATTAACTGAACTTATAATTGACTCCTCCTCGTTATAGGCTGGGGCGATGAGGCTAATGGGTTTGTAAAGATTCGTGCTGTATACGCCCTTGAGCTTAAAAATATGATCAATATTCCTGTAGCGCCGAATATGAAAAAAAGATACGGTCAATAACATGAAATAGATACCATTGACGATGATAAAATATACAATCACTAATTCATTAATCCCGTAAAGTATATCAGATAATGTTGACATGGGTATCGCCGATTTCTTTGATTTCTTGCCATTCCTGACGGAAGGCCGCCGGGATATGGTCGCCGGGGTCTGATATATCAGCGTGTTCCAGCAGGGTCTTCTGGGCTGCAATACGGACTTCCAGATCGTCATCCCCGCACAGTTCCACAAGCATATCATTCAGATCAGGGGTATAGTGCTGATAAATCCATCGGGCCGTTTCCAGCCGAACCACTTGGTAGTCTGACTCCCACAAACGCTGACGAAAAAGTTCTGTTTTTATTCCCCGGGCAGGTAACTGGTTTAACACACTCAGCAGCGTGGCCCGAAGCTGGCCAAGCTCATCATGCGGCAGAGGGGAGCAGAACAGCTCAAAAAGGGGTTCGGTAAGCTGATAAAAATTAAGGTTGCGAAACATACGGATGGTAGCCACCGCATTTTTCACAGGAATTTGGGAGGAAGAAACCTGCTCCATAAGCAATTTAGCCGCCCCGTCTTTACTGGGATGCAGCTCACAATACTTGTAGATAATATCATTGATGGCCATAGAGGCGTTTTGGGGAGACTGTAGAAATGAGATTAGCGCGTAATCGCGTATTTCTTGTTCTGAAGTGTTAATCAGAGCCAGGGTTGCAGCATATACAATAACCGGGTGATCGTGATGCTGGAGGTTGTAAAGCTTTTTGATAATCTCAGGATCCGTCTCAATTTTCTTCTCAGAATACATGCAGGCTTTTGCCAGATCCATCACCGCCTTTGATTGTAATTTTTTAAGAAAATGTGTTCGAAAGAGTGAGAGATCCAGTAGTTTTTTTAGTCTCTCCCGTTCTTCACCCTTCAGGCTATCAATCATTTCGTCGATATTATTAAAAGCAACCACAATGTCATAATGATTTCGCAGAGCGTCACTAAAATCGGACGCATTTATCTCTCCATCGAGGTAGCGGTATATCAGAGGCAAAATGTATTCTTCGGCATCATCTTTCTTCTTTTTTCGGTAATTCAGGAGCCACCGGTGGGAGTACGTGTATATGATAAGCATCGTAAACAGCAGGACGAGAATAATGAGCACCACCCCGGTGAATTGTGTGGCAAATGTGTCTGAGGTAAAATTCATGTCTCGGATCGAAGAACGGTAAGAGCCCGCTCGATGCGTATAAGTAAGTTGTCGAAATCAAATGGTTTTTGCAGGTAGTCATAAATTCCCAGATCAAAAAGCGCCTTGATCTCCTCATTTTCTTCTTTGCCGGAAAGTATAATAATGCGCCGGGGGTCCAGTAACTCCTGTTCTTTAATGCGCTCAGTCACCTCGCGTCCGTCCAGTCCGGGCATCATCATATCCATGACAACGAGGTCGGGGTCGAGCGTGTCAACAGCTTCCAGCCTGTCGATACCGTTGTTTTTGTGATGCACATCATAACCCTTTTTTTCCAACTTGAATTTCACATACCGAGCGATGTTCTCATCATCCTCTATCAATAATATGGTTTCTTCCATAAGCGTGTATTGTGGGGGTATCCGGTTTATCACTTTTATCGTTTGGCATAGCAGAACCATCGTTCAAGGGGTCAACCGTATAAAACAGCATATGAAGCAGGGAAAGTCTATACAATATCGGTATAAAAGCTTGCCCCATGATTTCCAGGTAATAAATATCAAATAGATGATCTATTATAACAATTAAATCATATGAAGGCTTAGTTACAACTCCAAAAGAAAGGTGTCAATGGAATAGGGCTCACAGCATCAATAATCCACTTGTTTTATCCTTCGTTAGCTGGGTTTCCCTCTGCGAGCTTCACGATTCATGCAATATTCAGGCTCCTGCCTCTTTGAGGCTCGCCTTGCTCAACCTCATGGGCCGGTGAGAATGTGCGGCTAAAATTGATACGATAAGGATCCTTTGAAGCTGAATCGCTTTCGGGTGAAGTTTTCATATTCTGCCGCATCGTAGCCGGCACTGCCGCCCAGAAAAATGCGCGCCGACAGGGGATATTGTCCGTCTATTCCCACCGACCAGGAATTAAGGGTTTGTATATCTTGCGAAAATCGGATTTCGGTGGGAGCTGATCCATAGCCGCCCGTAACACTTGCATAGGCGGTGGCCGAGCCGAAATACCTGCGCATAACCAGGTTTATCGACCGAGAGTTACCGGCCGGTGCGGGTACATAATAGCTGCGCAGAGTAAAAAGATAGCTGCCCTTATATTTGGTGAGGGCAGCGGTATAAATATCAGTTTGAGAAGTAATGAAATCGAGATAGCGCATACCTACCGCAAGCTCAAATGAGGCGGGCAGCGACTTATACAGCGAAAAACCGAATCGATACCGGGGATAGATGGAGGACTCGGAATAACCTCCGCTCACATAGGCATATAATCCATTGGTGATGGAAGGATAAGCATCAATATTGAATTGGGTACCATCCGACCCAAACCGCCGGGCATGCTGTATGCGCCCGATAACCGATCCGATGGGGGTCTGACGGCTGAGAGCAAATTCGACGAATTCCCAAGGGGTAAAAATATCGGTAAAATAATCGTAGCGATACGATATAGAGGTGCTGTACTTCATCTGCTTATGTCTTGCCGATTCCAGTCCATCGCGTGCTTTTTTACTGGGAGCCCGTGCCAGAATATCTCTGTAGACCTCTTCGGACTGACCGTATTCTTTCATATTGTAGAGTACAGCGGCTTTCTGTAATAATATCTCTTCATCTTCCGGATGAAAATTCAGCGCCTTATTTACTGTTTGAAGCGCAGCTGGTAAATTATCCGACCATTTTTCTACATCAATAAGCGCCAGCAGGGCCCGCCGGTTGCCGGGATCTTCTTCTAACACATACTCCAGTTCTTTTCTGGCCTTATCGTATATCCCTTCCCAGCTATAGGTGCGTGCGACAAAAATTCGTATGCCGTGATAATTAGGACTTCGATCTAATGCTTCATAGGCATATTGGCGGGCTTTGTCGTAATCGCTATCCTCAAAGGCTGCGTTCCGGGCTTGTTTATAGAGTTCTTCGACCGAGAGTGTGTCCTTTTGGTTTTGTGCTAAACCCACAGCTTGCCCGATGAATAAAAAGACAACAATAAATAGTATGAGCTGCTTCATTTTAGTGGTCTGTGATATAATTAGCCGCAATGTAATAATAATATAGCACCCGGTTTTACTGGATCGTGTATTCTTTCAGAGCCGGAAGGGTTTCATAATTTGGATCAATTTTTCTGAGTGTATTATACGTTTCTTGTGCCTCATCATATCTTCCCAAAGCTGAAAGAACCTTGATCTTACGTTCTAAAAACATTTTTTGCCGGGGATGATGTTTAAGCCCCCGGTTTATAATATCCAGCGCATCCCGGTAATTGCCTGCCCAGAACTCATTATCGAAATAGGCATTATAGGCATCATAATACGTCGAATCCCTATTGAGTACCTCCTTAAAATATTTCCGGGCTTCTTGGTGTTTTTTCTGCCAGGTATATGTCCGTCCCATAAGAATTCGGACATCGTGATAGTCCGGAGCTTCCAGTAGAATGCGTTGGGTTATGGCACGCGCCGTTTCGTAGTTTCCGTCAAAGGCGTGCTGCCTGGCCCGCTCAAACTGTTCATCTATCGTTAAATCAAGGGCGTCTATCCGGGCGAACAAGCTGTCATATGTTGTTAAAAATGTATATTTCTGGTCTACTTGCACCGACTTGCCCGGGAAGAGCCTGTCGTTTTCCACCACATAGGTATTGAGGGATTTAAAATGGTTTAACTTTTGACGCAATCGGGCTTTAATGCGGGTATTTGTCTTTTTGGTTAGCGATAATCCATTTCCCAGCTCGTAAAGCTCGTCTCCATACAAATAGTGTCGGCCATCCAGGTAATCGGCAATACGGTTCTTGTTTCGCATGAGTGGCACCGAATGGATATTTCTGAATTGTCTGCTCGTATCCATCTGTCCCCCCAGCCAGTGTACGGAGTCGGGCATGCTCAGGGGGGGCCGCTGGTCCAGTAACGCCGCAAGGGACGGGAGGATATTTGCATGGGTATTGACTGACTTAAAATGGACGGGTTCTTTAAGTTTCGGAGAATAAATGAGAATAGGTACATGATAACGGGATATAACAGTCGGCTGAGGCACCGGTATAAGCCAGTGATCGCCGGTTATGATAAAGATCGTGTTTTTATAGCGCTCAAACTCCCGGTAAGTTCTCATAAACTGCTCAATAGCCTGATCAGAAAACAGCAGGGTTGTTAGTTCGGAACGATATTGCCGATACCGTTCTTTGGTTTCCGCAGATCTGTCTAATGCCCTGAGGCGGCGTTCGAATGCCCTGTTATACCTTTCAGGATTCGGAACCGTAAAGGGAGAATGGCTTTGAAGGGTATGATAAATTTCGAGACGGGGAAACGTTTTCGCTGTATCCAACAGGGCCACTGCAGTATTTAGCATCATTTTGTCGTCATACCCCCAATAGTTTTGGCTCTGCCCGGGGCCCGATATATAGTTTCCCAGATTCTGCTTGCTGAGCACAAAGTCGGTCTCCTGAGACTCCAAAAAGAAACGGAGTCCGTCAAAATAGGTGTCATATCCGCTGTAAAAGGATGTATGGTATCCACGTTCCCCGAGCAGGCTTATGAGCGACTGATGGCGGGGATAATCCGGACCCAGCGCCATAAACCCGTGATCTCCAAACGGAAGCGAGCCCAACAGCGAGGGGATGAATCCAAACGTACGTCCCGACAGACTGAGTCCGTGCTCCCAATACAGGCTCTGTTGCGCCAGCGAATCCAGATACGGAGCAAATCCCGACCATCGGCCACGGGAGCCGACAAATTCGCCCCCCAGGCTCTCCACAAGCAGAAACACTATATTCGGCGGGGAGTTAAAATCTTTGAAAAATGGTCCCAACACGTTTCCGGTCGACCTCTTTCGCATCAGTGGATAGTCGCTGCTGAAATTATCGTCACCCACGGATGTTTCAAACATACCGAAAGAAGCAAAACTTTGCGCTACGACATAGGAAAGCTTATTCGCCCGTTGTTCTTTCTCGGTAATACTCGCGCCATTTCCGAAAGATATTATAGCCGGTCCCGCAAACAACACAAGAATAAAAACAAAGGATAATCCGGCCGTTTTTGGCCAGGAGGGCGCCGCCCATTCAAGGGAGAAAGCCTTGGTGCTAATCCAGTATATCAACCCATAGCAACCCACCAAAGACAGCAGGCCAACAACCGATATTTGTTCGGAAGCAACAACGGTGTTGGTCATCTCCGTGATTGAATAGGCCCAGACCTCGGCGCCAAGGGGTATCAGGGTAGCCCCGTAGTAGGTGATCAGACTAATCTGAACAATGCCGACCACCGCAATCAGGTGCGCCCGCACCTTTTGCCCAATCGTTTGATGAAAAAGAACGGTCAGCGGATATGAAAACAACAAAATCAAAGGTGCTGCCAGCACGCTTGCCTGCAAGTCATTAAGAAAGCCCGCTATCACATATTCGCTCGTTACCAGGTCGGAATTCTGGCCGAAAAACAGCAGCCCAACCTCATATGTCCGGCTGATCATAAAGACTAAAACGCATAACCCGAAAGTTAAAAGCAGCTGTTTATGCAGGTATAGCGTACGTTTTTCAGGCATAGTGTGCAATGTATTTCTTCTGCCAACCCGTATGATTAATCCCAATGCTCCGGGTCTTAGTCTTCTGATATGATAGGCCATTTGGAGCGATTCCAAAAATATTATTGGGGTATGGCAAGCTGAAAATGGGTTCCTTGCCCGACTTCGCTGTCAATCCGGATCTCACCATTGTGTGCTTCAATGAATTCTTTGCACAGCAGCAGTCCCAGTCCGGTCCCACTTTCTTTGTCTGTGCCGGACCTTTTGGGACGATAATCGGGATTAAAAATATGTTCCCGGATCTCCGCAGACATACCGATCCCCTCATCCTGTACAGATAGCTGAATGCCGGAATCCTCATGGATTGCCTCCAATACAACCTGGTCCCCGGCGGCGGAAAATTTGATCGCATTCGTAAGCAGATTTCGAATGATTGTAGACAGCATCTGTTTATCAGCCTCCACCATGAGATTCTTGTTACCCAACCCGATCCGGATCTCTACCTGTTTTTGTTGGGCCAGCGTTTGTAATAATTGAACATTTTTGTCTATCTCTTCTGAAAGTGAGAACGTTTCCGGATTCATTTTCAGCTTATCGGTCTGGAGACGGGCCCACGCCAAAAGATTTTCGAGGATTGAATTAGCAACCGTAAGGGAATGCGATATTCGTTTTATATTATCTTGGGTTTCCTCATCGATCGGCTGGTCTCGTAACTTTTCAACAACCACCTCTGCCAGGCCGGAGATACCAAACAAAGCTCCCTTTAGGTCATGAGCTATAATTGAATACAATTTCTCCCTGGTTTTTGAGAGCTGCTGTAGTTTTTCTCGCTGTCGTATAACTCGGTCGCGCGCGGTCTTTAAGCTCAGATGAGTATCAATACGGGCCAGCAGTTCTCCGGAATTAAAGGGCTTGGTGACGTAGTCGGCCCCACCCAGGTTCAGCCCCTTGATAATATCCTCCTCTTCGGAGCGGGCGGTTAAAAATATGACGGGAATCTCCGCCAGGTCTTCATCGGCTTTCAGCTCTTCGCACACCTCAAATCCTGATTTGCCGGGCATCATAATATCCAGCAAAATTAAATCAGGCTCATGGTTTCTGGCCGCTTTCAACACTTGCTCTCCGTTGGTTACGGCTACAACCCCATACCCCTGGTTGTCCAATATTTTTCCAAGCAGTTGAATATTCTTAGCAATATCATCGACGATGAGTATCACAAAATCGTTTTCCTGCATGTCATCCTGCATAATATTGTATGTCCAAAAATTAATCTTTGGTGTTGACTAACTTAACAGAATACAATGGAGCAATACTATTTTTTCAAATTGCTTATTAATTCCGGGTATTCGTGAGCCACCAAATTACGGATACCCTCAATATCAAACAGGTTAATAGCGGAGGCAAGTTGTTCATTAAAGGTAATGAGCCGGTCTGCCGGCATTTCTTGTTCAATTTCCCTTAACTGGTCAAGGAGTTCCCGGTATTCTCCCATCATGATCGATTCCGTATCCAATGCTGCAATGATACCCGTCACATTCCGTTCCAGCTTTTCAGCAAGCTTCTTTTGGTCTTTATCGGACATCGCTTCAGGGCCATTATTTTCAGACTTCGTATCTTCACTTTCTTTTAGAAATGTGTGTTCTTCTTGCCCCTTTTTAAATCCTATATACCGCTCTAGTTCCGCTAAAATCTGTTTTGACCATGATATATATTTATGATTATTAACCTATCTGTCTGAGCCCTGGCGGCGGAGTACAACATGCGTGGCCTTTTCCGATGCTGCATATTGGGTGCATTCATATCCTAAACTTCGCAGGTCAACTCCCTCG
>JAFGWN010000082.1 GCA_016937115.1 Balneolaceae bacterium
TTAAACGAGTAATAAAAAAGACAAATTGTTCTATTCTCACAGTCTCTTTTTATATATTTTATAAATAATATTGCAAGTTTAAATAGTTTGACAGCTAAAAATAATGCCTGACTTTTCCCATCTTCATTGCCATACACAATTCAGCATGCTTGACGGGGCCGCGAACATTTCGCAGCTCGTAAAAAAAACCGGTAATACGGGTATGCCAGCTATTGCGATTACCGATCATGGCAATATGTACGGAGTGCCGAAGTTTGTGCGGGAAGCTAAAAAAGAGGGCGTTAAACCGATCATCGGATGTGAATTTTACATCACCCCATCGGGGATGGAAGACAAAAAAGATCGCACGCGTTATCATCAGGTGCTGCTTGCCAAGAACATGACCGGCTATAGAAATTTGACAAAATTATCGTCGCTCGGTTTTACGGAAGGGATGTACTACAAACCGCGGATCGACAAGCAGACGTTGGGTGAGCATGCTGAAGGATTGATTGCTACTACGTGCTGTTTGGCAAGCGAGATCAACCAAACTATCCTCAACAAGGGAGAAGCCGAAGCCCGCAAAATTTTTGAATGGTACCTTAGCGTCTTTGGTGATGACTACTATGTAGAGCTGCAGCGGCACGGTCTGGCCGATCAGGATCGATGTAATGAAGTGTTGGTCAGATGGGCCAAAGAGTATAATGTAAAGCTGATCGCCACAAATGATTCGCACTATGTAGAACGCGAAGATTCTGAAGCGCACG
Source organism: Balneolaceae bacterium (assembly GCA_016937115.1). Lineage (GTDB taxonomy): Bacteria > Bacteroidota > Rhodothermia > Balneolales > Balneolaceae > SMO-BIN1. Next base: position 747 of record JAFGWN010000082.1, read on the forward strand.
ATATTTTACTGGCGCTGCAAACAAACGCCGATATTAACGACCCCAACCGGTTTCGTTTTACCGATGACGATAACAATCTGAACCCGGAGTTTTATCTAAAGACGCCGGAAGAGATGCAGGAACTGTTCAGCGATTTGCCCCAGGCAATTGACAATACCAATGAGATTGTTGAAAAGGTTGATGATTTTAATTTGAGTTCGGATCTGCTGCTTCCGCACTACAGTATTCCCGACCAGTTTGATTCAATGAACGCTTATTTGCACTACCTTACCTATAAAGGAGCTAAAAAGCGATACGGCGAAGTAACTCAGGATATAAGTGAACGCATTGATCAGGAGTTAGCGATTATTGGGGATATGGGATTCGAAGGCTATTTTTTGATTGTACAGGACTTCACCACTGAAGCCCGTAACCGGGGTGTTTTTGTGGGACCGGGCCGGGGGTCGGCGGCTGGTTCTGTAGTTGCATATTGCCTTGGCATCATTAATATCGATCCACTGAAGTACGATCTGCTTTTTGAGCGGTTTTTGAATCCCGAGCGGGTAAGTCCCCCGGATATTGATATCGATTTTGATGACTCGGGCCGGCAGGAAGTAATCGATTATGTAGTTGAGGAGTACGGCCGCCAAAATGTTGCCCAGATTGTAACCTACGGCACTATGAAGGCGAAAACAGCCATCCGGGATGTGGGTCGTGTGCTCGGGGTACCGTTACAGGAGGTAAATCGAATTACCAAAATGTTTCCTGATAGCCCGTCGCTTACCGAGTTTGATGATGTGCTGGACGGCAGCAAAAATCCCGAGTCGGCTAAGCAGATTAAAGAACTTTTTGATCATCCCGATCCGCAGGTGCAAAAGATGATGCGCTTTGCACGAACGCTTGAGGGCTCGGCGCGGCAGACGGGTATTCATGCTGCGGGAGTGATTATTGCCCCGGGTGAAATCAGCGAATACGTGCCGGTTGCGCTATCCAAAGACAAGGAATTGATCACCCAGTATGATGGGCCGAATACTGAAGATTGTGGCCTGTTAAAAATGGACTTTTTGGGACTGAAAACGCTCTCGATCCTGAAGACAGCTATTAATTACGTGGAAGAAAACCACGGTAAAAAATACGATCTTGATGAAATTCCATTTGATGATGAAGCAACGTTTGAGCTGTATCAGAAAGGGAATACGATTGGCACATTCCAGTTTGAGTCGGACGGCATGCGTAAATATCTCAAGCAGCTGAAACCAACCTCGTTGGATGATCTGATTGCCATGAATGCCCTGTATCGGCCCGGCCCCATGCAGTTTATCCCGGAATATATCGACCGCAAACACGGACGCAAAGAGGTGAGTTATCCCCACCCTGACTTGGAGGAATTGCTGAAACCGACGTACGGTATTATGATTTACCAGGAGCAGATCATGAAAGCAGCCCAGAAAATTGCGAACTACTCGCTGGGAGATGCCGACTTGCTCCGCCGTGCTATGGGTAAGAAAAAGCGCAAGGTAATGGATCAGCAGCGTGAGATTTTTGTTGACCGCGCGGTTGATAACGGGGTAGAAAAAGATAAGGCTGTCGATATTTTTGAAATGATGGCCGAGTTCGCCAACTATGGTTTCAACAAATCGCATTCGGCAGCGTACTCGGTAGTAGCTTATCAAACCGCATTTTTCAAAGCCAATTACCCGGCCGAGTATATGGCGGCGGTGCTGTGCCACAACATGAGTGACATCGACAAGGTGTCGAAATTTATTGAAGAGTGCTACCGGAATGGAATCACGGTAGATCCGCCGAATATTAACACCGGTGAGGGCATGTTTGTGGCGCGCGACGGGCGTATTCAATACGGAATGGAGGCCATTAAAGGAGTAGGCACCAACGCGGTTGATGAAGTAGTGAAAGAGCGGAATGAGCATGGTGAGTTTGAATCTATTTACGATTTTGCCCGCCGGGTTGATTCTCGCGTATGCAACAAACGAACAATGGAAAGCCTGATCCAGGCCGGAGCATTTGATACTTTTAATGCCAACCGGCGAAAGCTCCTGGAAAGTATGGAGCGGATTCTAAGCTACGGTTCCCGCGTGCAGGAGATGGAAAATTCCAATCAATCTGACCTGTTTGGCGACGGCAGTGGAAGCGCTTCTGCAATTGAAGAACCTGCGCTCGATCCGGTGCAGCCCTGGTCAAATATTGAACGCCTCAACAAAGAACGGGAGCTGATCGGTTTTTATCTCAGCGGCCATCCGCTCAACAAGTACAAAGAAGATATCAACCTGTTCTGTTCGCATACGCTTGATCCTGAAAAGCTGGAGCAGCTGAACGACCGTTCCGACGTGCGGTGCGCGGGCATCATCACCGAGGTAAAACGGGTAACCGATAAACGCGGCCGGCCGTTTGCATTCATCCAGGCCGAAGATTTGCACGGCAGTATTGAAATTATTGCCTTTAACGATACGTATGATCGATATCTGGGGATGATTCAGGTTGATACGCTGGTTGTAGTTGACGGTTCGCTGGATACCCGCAGCGGACAACCAAAAATTATTGCAAATTCGTTTGAACGGATTGAAAGCATGCGCGAAAAATTTCAGCATAAAATTTCGCTTACCCTCGATATCGATACCAATATTTTAACAGATGATGACCTGCACAAAATTGCGAATCTGTTTCAGCAGAACAAAGGAGAGACGAATGTTCAGTTCAACGTTTTGAGTGCCGAAGCAAAACGCCCGTTTGCCATGCACGTGCGTAAGTTTGTGGTAGAACCCAATCAGGAATTATTAACGGGTTTAAAATCGTTATTAGGTGATGAAGCAGTAGCTTTATCGAAAGCCAATTAAATAATCGGTGGGATCCCTGGGGCTGTGGTAAGCGCTCATGCTTGAAATAGCATTTGGTAAGATAAGTTTCTGTGATGGGATCTATAACAAGAAGTGATGTGAAGATGTTGAAAAGTTTTCGGATATTAAATTCGATTTTAAAAAGCACACTAATATATAACGAACAGATGTAATTATGAGTAAAGCACTAAAATTTACGGATGATTCTTTTGAGGAAGATGTTTTAAACTCCGATAAACCGGTACTGGTTGATTTTTGGGCTGAATGGTGTGGCCCGTGCCGCATGGTTGGTCCTGTTGTAGATGAACTGGCCGGAGAGTATGAAGGAAAAGCAAAAATCGGAAAAGTTAATGTAGACGAGAACTCTGAGATCTCTACCAAATACGGAATTCGCAGCATTCCTTCCCTCCTTATTTTTAAAAACGGTGAAGTTGTTGATCAGATTGTTGGAGCCGTTCCAAAAAATCAATTGAAGAAGCAGCTTGATGCACAACTGACCAATTAATAAAATTTACTATCGAAAATTTTAAAGGGCGGTGATGTAACATTCATCGTCTTTTTTATTTTCATCCCCCACTTCTTGGATAGACCAGTTTTCCTTTTCAGATGATCTATTCCCTGTAATTTTTCTGGGATAGAAAACAGCTATATATAATTTGGTTTCTAAAAATAGTTGCATACATCAACTAATAGTCTTTTCTTACGGCTTGTATTGAAATTTGAATTACCTTAAAAGACTTGGAAAAGAAACTATATTGTACGACTATTGGCTGTAAAATGGCTCATGCCGTAAAAGGAATTATCCGGTTAATGCGTCAACGATTTTCTGAAGAAGGAATTAACCTGACGATAGAGCAATATTTTGTCTTGAATATTCTCGATAATGAGGAAGGATTAATCCTGCAGGATCTGGCAGATCTAATTAGCAGGGACAAATCAGCAGTTTTGAGGCATATTGACGGCCTGGAACAGCATCATTATGTGGCACGTTGCAAGGATCCCGAAGATAAGCGTAGAAAAATATTGTTGGTTACAAAACAGGGAGCTAAAATATTGAAGCAAGCCAAAAAAATTGCCGAGCAGGTCAATAATGAAGTGTCTTGCCATATCCCGGAAAAAAAACTTGCAGAGTATAAACAAAACATTGACATGATGTATGAAGAAGCGGTCTCGAAGCTAAATAGTTGATAACATCAACATGTTTACAAGAATTAACACATAAATATTAAAAATTAAAACTCTATGAAATTTAAGCAATCAACAATTGCGGGGGGTATGCTTCTGTTAACGGCCGTATTTCTTCTTGCTTCATGCGGTAATGAGCCGGGGCAGATGCCGCCCGGCCAGCAGCAGGTTCAATCCTATCCGGTTCTTGAACTTCAGCCCCGATCAATTGTGTTAACCAGCAGCTATCCGGCCACACTCGAAGGGTTGCAAACTATTGAGATTCGTCCGCGCGTGCAGGGATATATTACGGAAGTGCGGGTTGATGAGGGTGATTTGGTAAGCAGAGGCCAGGTTCTCTTTGAACTGAACAGCGAGCAGTATGAACAGGAAATACGTTCTGCCCGAGCCGATGTTGAAGCGGCAGCAGCCGGTGTGAGTACGGCAGAGGATGAAGTAAAACGCCTGCGAAGTCTGGTGGAGAAGGATATCATCAGTGAATATAGATTGCAGTCGGCGAAAAATGCACTGGACTCGCAAAAGGCAGCTTTGTCACAGGCCAAAGCCCGGCTGGAAAATGCCCGTATAAATTTAGGATATACAAATGTAAAAAGTCCGACTAATGGTATTATTGGAAATATTCCGTATCGGATTGGAAGCTTGGTAAGCAGCAACATACAGCAACCGTTAACGGTTGTTTCCGATATTTCACAGGTGTATGCCTATTTTTCTATGAGTGAGCGCGAACTGCTTACGATGGCCCAAAATGTTTCGGATGAAGGAGGAAACAGAACAATACAGCAGCAGATTGCTGATATGCCGAAGGTTAATCTTCTTTTGGCCGATAATACGAAATATCAATACCAGGGTACGCTTAAGCTTGCCAGCGGGTTGATTAATACTGAAACCGGTTCGGCCTCATTCAGGGCTATTTTCCCCAACCCCGATGAGGTATTGCGAAGTGGTGCCACCGGCCGTGTGCAA
>JAFGWN010000083.1 GCA_016937115.1 Balneolaceae bacterium
CCGGCGGGTTTCGCTCTTCTATGGTGCTGAATATAGAAGAGCGCAAAGCAGTGGTGGTACTGTCTAATATTTCCGCGGGACACAGCCATGCGGCTGAAATCGATCAGCTTAGCTTTGGATTGCTGGAAAGCTTGCAAGCCAGACAAGAGTAGTAACTAACTAAATTTAATTTTCATGCTGCGTGTATTTTTTACTTTTATCATATTGATTCATGGATTTATTCACCTGCTGGGTTTTTTAAAAGCATTTAATCTGGCCGAAATCAATCAGCTGAGATTACCTGTTTCAAATTTTGCAGGCTTAGTTTGGCTATTGGTTTGTTTGTTATTTGCCATCTCAGCGGTAACTTATTTCTTCAAGTGGCATTGGTGGTGGATGCTGGCTATTATTGCCGTGGTAATTTCCCAGGTGCTGGTTATCTGGTATTGGCCGGATTCGAAGTTTGGTACCGTGGCAAATATCATCATTTTAGCGGTCAGTATTATCGGATATGGGAACTGGAATTTTGAGCAGCGTACCGCTCGTGAGCTTCAACGCTTTTGGCCGGTTGAAGAATCGGAGGCGGAAGTGATAACCCCGCGGCACCTGTCCACCGTCCCGCCGGTTGTACAGTTTTGGATGGAGAACGCCGGGGTGGTTGGTCAATTATCACAGCAACGGGTGTACCTGGAGCAAAGGGGTGAAATGAAGACCACGCCAGATGGCAACTGGATGCCTGTAAGGGCCGAGCAGTATATCGGAACTACCCAACCGGCTTTTCTCTGGATTGCCGATGTACAAGCAGCCCCGTTTGCTCACTTGGCTGGCCGAGACCGATATATAGATGGGAAAGGACGGATGCTGATCAAATTCCTGTCAGTGGTTCCTGTGGTTGATTCAGAAGGGCCGAAAATAGACCAGGGCTCGTTATTGCGTTACCTGGCAGAGATGGTATGGTATCCATCGGCGGCGCTGCAAGAGTATATCGAATGGAAGCAGCTGGACAGCACAACCGCAAAGGCTACTATGGAATATGGCGGGATAGCTGCATCGGGTATTTTCCAGTTCAACAAAAAGGGAGACGTCACGGCGTTTGAAGCCAATCGCTACTATGAGCGCAAGGAAGGAGCAACACTGGAAAAGTGGCTCATTACAATTAATGGAAATTCATATCGAAGTATTGAAGGCATCCGGGTTCCAACCAGCGCCGAGATAAGCTGGAAACTTGCCGGCGGTGATTTTACATGGTATAAACTGCAAATCGATTCACTCCGGTTTAATCCTCAAAACAATTAACATTTTTCGGCGGTTTTCTAATTCCCATGTGTGTATCAGGTCTTTTGCAACAACCATTCATATTACATTTGCACTACTGCAAATATAGCATTCTCGTTATTGCACTACTGCAATTATTCTGTTTTTTGCTTTTTTGGGTCGAATTTAAATTTAATGTTTTTTCATCTTTTTAAGCGTTTTAAGTACAGTTAAAAAGGGTTTTAAATTTTTTCTTTCTCTTTAGCCGTGTTTGGAACAGTAGTTGAATTATATGTTAGTGAAGAAGCAAGATTTTGAAATACATAAACCCAAAATCAAATACAACTACTTATAACTCAACCAATACAGGCCAAACCTATGAAAAGCATAATCAAACATATCATTTTAGGACTTGTCGCTATTTTTATGACGGCGGGAAGTGTATTCGCACAATTCGATCGGGATATGCAATATTTTCGATATTCCGATCAGCGGGGAGTCAGCCAGTTTGAGGCTCCATTTTATACTGATGTTGAGTTCGACGGTGTGAATGTACGCATCGGCGGAGCTAACACACTGCAGTTTCAAGCATTAAGTCATGAAAATGATGCCGGAACACTGACGAATCTCGAGTCCAATTTTAACCTTGCAACGTCGAATTTAGATCTCGATGTTGCGTTGGCCAACGGTTTAAGAATGCACTTGCGGACGTATCTTTCTTCACAGCACCACACCGAAACGTATGTGAAGGGTGGATACCTGCAAATTGATCGATTAGACTTCATTAGTGAAGATTTCATGGGTGACCTGATGGACAATGTCCGTATTAAAATAGGACACATGGAATTGAACTATGGTGATAACCACTTCCGTCGTTCAGATAATGCTCAGGCGATTTATAATCCATTTGTAGGCAATTATATTATGGATTCGTTTACTACTGAGGTAGCCGGTGAACTCTACTACTATACCAAAGGCGGCCTGATGGCAATGCTTGGCGTTAGCAACGGTAAGTTGAATCAAAGCACTACCGAATCTGAAATCAAAACCAAACCTACGGTTTATGGTAAAATAGGTATTGACAAGCAGTACGGTGAAGCCCTGCGTTTTCGCCTGATGGGTTCCGTTTTGAATATTACACAGTCGCCCTCTATTTACCTCTATGCAGGTGACCGTGCCGGTTCACGTTATTACAACGTGATAAACGAAGGAGACTTCCGTGCCGGCCGATTTTCGCCCTCTTTTACTCCCGGACGTGGAGCACCTGCAGCTGCCGGTGAAATGACCGCGATCATGATTAACCCGTTCGTAAAGTTCGGCGGACTGGAATTCTACGGTGTGTATGAAAACACTACCGGTAAAATTGAAACCGAAGATGACAGCCGTACCTTTAACCAATATGGAGCTGAACTACTCTATCGCTTTGGTGCAGATCAAGACATCTATTTGGGTGGCCGGTATAACCTGGTAGAAGGAGAAATGCAGAGCGGTGATATCGAGATTGATCGCTTTAACATTGGCGGCGGCTGGTTTATCACCAAAAACGTACTAACCAAGCTGGAGTATGTAACCCAATCATACAGCGGTGATGGATACGACGGCTCTGTTTATCAAGGCGCAGAGTTTGATGGAATTCTGCTCGAAGCTGTAATTAGTATCTAAGCATATAACCTTTCAGGTGTGGCCTGAAAGGTTATTTCATCCCTAAAGCGGTGCTGCTAACGTGGCACCGCTTTTTTTATAGAGGATAATGAAACAGTTCTTCTATTTAATTGATTTAAACTATGAAGTCACAAATTGACAATACCTTCTGCAGACGCAACCGTCGCTTATATCATGATTGTATTCCTGTAAGTATACTACCCGCGATGCGACATTTATTTCCATAAATGTGCAATACAGAGTAGGAAAAAACCATAAATGAAACTCCCATGGATCTATAGTGAGGGATACTACTGAAATATTCTATAAGAGTTTCGGCCAACCAATTCTACATCGATTTAAAACCTTCTTTCAGAGTGCTGATTTCATGGGGTGTCCGGAAAAGCAAAATTTGTTACTTGCCCGGAAGAGGAGGCTATAAATCTTCGAGATAAACG
>JAFGWN010000084.1 GCA_016937115.1 Balneolaceae bacterium
AAATCTTATATAATATGAAATGGTTAAATTTCGGATCGGTAATAGCGTTGGCATTAACTTTTATAGCTGTTGGTTGTGCATCAAGCGGTAGTTCCTCTCAGTCAGTGGTTGACACTGAAAATATGACCTTGCGAGAACACTTGGAGCGTAAGGGAGATGTTACTGTTAGGGGCAGTGGTTCGAATACCCGGGTCATTATTCGTGGAGAAGGTTCTTTGTCAAATCCTGGTGAACAACCCTTGTATGTGGTTGATGGACAAAAAATGGGACACAACTTTTTTGATGTGGCCAGTCGGTTTTCCCGGGGGCAAATTGAATCTGTGAGGGTGTTAGTTGGTGCTGGTGCAAATATGTATGGTAATGAAGGGGGTAATGGAGTTATAGAAATTACAACAACAAAAAAGTAACGATACCTGCGTTTAAAATTCTTTGCTTCTCTCGATCATTTCCTTGAGGGAGGCAAAGAATTTTTTTTGTATACCGCGAGTACAGATAAGCATTTTTCTTTTCCAATCTTCCATCTTAGTCTTTCGTTGATGAGTTGATGTAACTATTGTAGCTGTAGGATTGCATTTTATTTTCATTGTCTTCCAATAAGTGAGCAGGTTTTTGTGGGGTAATGTTATGATTTTTACGTACTTAGTAATTTAGCTATAAAGACTCTTCAAAAATTATTATTTCGTGCTTCAGGTTCCGGGAATGGCCTTTCTAATATATCATCATAAGGAAGTGATATGTTAAAGCAAGATATTTAGATGAAGTAGTCTCAGTCTTTTAATGTTATTAAATAAAAAAGCTCCCTGTTAATTAAAACAGGGAGCTTAACTTCATTATAACTTTAGATGAGAAGTTAGTCTTCTACATCCCAGAAAAGTTCGGTTGTACGTGTATCTCCACCTATAGCTTCACCAGCAGCGTTATAATTCTCCTGGTTAAAGGTTTCTTCTGATACAGGATAGGTAAAGCGTGTTATAACCTTAGGTATTACTTCATTACCTGAACCATCTTTAGGTGGATCTAAGGCCGGATAACCTAAGCGTCGTGGGATAATCCATCCCTGCAACCCTTGCAGGAACAGTGCCAGCCATTTTTGGGTACCTATTTTTTCTCTGAACCCACCCGATGCTGTAGCGTAAGCTACCTCGGGCTGTGCTAAGTAGGCTGCAATCTCGGCATCTGAAATCCCCCAAGACTTCATATCAGCGGTGATACCGTTATTGTAATGTTGTGCGGCTGTACCGCTCACACCATAGCCACGCGCTGCAGCTTCAGCTAAAATAAATTCAACCTCTGCATAATCCAGGATGGTACCATCCCGGTCTTTGCGCTCTATCTCTGCACTAAAGTGAGAGTAATTATTATAATTATTAGATGCTCCGTATGGGGCACCAACGTATTCTCCCGCAAGTTTCGTAAAGAAGACCGGTCGCCGCGGATCGTCCAGATTATTCATCCGATTAACCACGGGAGCTGCTGGCAAGTAGTCATCACGCCCACTTTGTACGAGTGCTTCCCAGTTGGGATTGGTATGTGGAGGAGCTGCGGTAAAGGGCATCATTGCAGCTTCCCCTTCATCGAATGCATTGGGCGCAGCTGATGTAATAGCTGTTTCGGCAGCGGAGGGATTAACATCTGCAAGCATAATGCCAATACGCATTTTAAGTGAATTGGCAAACTTGACCCACATGTTCATATCGCCATTGAAATAAACATCAGCACTACCAAAACCAGCTGCTGAAGGATCAAAGTTGCTGATAGCTGTATTAAGGCTATCCAGCTGGCTCATATAGATGGTTTCCGCATCGTCATAGGCGGGTTGGGGATTCTCAAAGTTAAGCGCTTCGGTGTACGGTACATTGCCGAAGATATTTACCAGATCGATATATGCTAATGTTTGCATAACTTCGATGCTGGCTAACTTATTTTGCTTTTCAGCAGCAGGCAATGCTTCATTTGTACTGATCTTTTCTGCTGCCTCTTTGAGATCAATAAGTACATCCCGGTAATATAAATCCCATATATTATCAGAGATGCCTCTTCCCCGCAAGTTGTACCGCGGTTCATCCGTATAAGTTGTGGTTGTCCAGTATTGTGCCATCAGTTTAAATATGCCAATATTGACATCGGTCTGATGGACAAAATTACCGTAGGTCACCTGCGCGTTTGAAAAAAGCGGATCGGCAGGTACATTCGTCGGTGCTTTCTCATTTTCATTAAGCCTTGTTACATCGCATGAAGCAAGACCCAACGAAAGTATAAGTATTAATAATGTTAGCTGTCTCATAGTATTCAGTACTAAAAGTTTAGTTGTAAATTGAGGGTCAAGTTTCGTATCGCTGGCATGTTACCACCTTGATATCCACCAAGGTTACCGGCACCAAGTGTTTGTTCGGGATCTGCATGTGGTATATTCTTATGAATAATCCATAAGTTGCGACCTGTAACAGAAACTGATGCTCCACTTAACACTCCAACATCGCTAAGTGTTTCTGGTGAGAAGTTGTATGTAAGGCCAACCTCCCGCAGTTTTACAAAACTGCCGTCATATACATACCGTGCATTCGGGCTGTTAGACCATCCATACGCACCATCATAATTTGTTGCCGAGGCGCGGGTCTGGTTAGGCGTGCCGTCGGGATTAACACCAGGAAGTATCACGCCGCCACTGTCTTCTCCATCGGTAACAGGGTCTCGTTTGGGGTTTCCAAGATCGTTGGTTCCCGCGGTGATAGGATATAAACCTGTACCCTGGCCGTACCATTGGTCGAGGGAGAAAATGTCTCCACCCCAGCGAACATCAACCAGAACATTAAGGCTCCAGTTTTTATAGTTAAACTGGTTGGATAGGCTTCCCCGCCAGTCAGGATTCTTATTTCCTATAACTTCTTCTGAAGAAGAAGAAATTTTATAAAATCCTGTTTCAGGATCTACAATTGGTTGGCCGTTTTCGTGGTATACATAGTCGGTTCCACGGATTACTCCGTATTCATCGCCTACTTTAGATCCAATACTTACACCCTGTGTTCTGGCCTGTTCGAAGTAATCAACACCCGGAGCCAGCTCTTTAATCTTACTCATGTTTTTGCTCCACTTGGCGTTAATTGTCCAGCTGAAATCAGCAGTCGTAACAGGGCGTCCGGTAAGACCAACAGAAATTCCGCGGTTTTCTACGTTACCGGCATTCACGAACTTACTTGTATAGCCGGAAGCGCCAGAAATATTTACCGCAAATATCTGGTTGAGGGTATTCTCATCATAATAGGTAGCATCGAGGAATATAGCATCGTTGATAAAGCCCAACTGCATTCCTACTTCCCAGCTCTTCGTTATTTCAGGCTTGAGTGTGGGATTGTTTTTGGTACCCGGCAGAGAATAAAGTCCTGCTGAACCAAAGTTGGCTCGACGGGTGTATGTATCAGTAAGGCTGTAAACCGGAGCGGTGTTACCTACCTGGGCCCAACTGGCTCTCAACTTACCAAAGCTCAGGGCATCACTATCAATAAACTCACTGAAGGTAAATCCTACAGAAGCCGAAGGATAATAGTACACGTTATTTTCTTCCGGCAGGGAAGAAGACTGATCTCTTCGACCTGTCAAAGCTATATTTAAGTAATCGTCATAATTCATATTGAAGCTGGCCATGAGACTATTTACGCCCAAATTTTCCTCTGTTTCATCTGGATATAATATAGAGTTTACAGAGTTGTTGAGAGAATAGAGACCCGGCACAACGAGTCCGCCATTTGTGGAGGCGTCAATCCCCTGAATATTTTGACGGCGAATGTTAAAGCCGACAAGTCCGTCGATGGAGAATCTATCTGTTAGCTGTTTGTTATAATTGGCTAACATTTTGTAATTATATTCAGCGTAATTTGTAGTTCTACGCTCGTATCCAGAAACGCCTGTCGAGCCAACGGCATTACGTTCTTCGATGAGGTTTGTGAAACTATCAAGCGATACCTGACCGCTGAGACTTAACCAATCTGCAATTTCGTAGTCGGCTTTAGCATAACCTGTATACCGGTCGCGACTTTGAGTTGCAAAGTTTTCATAACGCTCAAAATACGGGTTATTCCAGTAGAATGGACCGCTGCGATCACCGGTAAGATTCCAGGTAGCATTTTGTTTAGCTCTGAAATAAGCAGCTTTTTGTTCCATGATATCAACATTGGTTCCCCACCATTGTCTCATTTCACTCATTATGGTGCTGTATCCTCGTGCAGGTCGACCAATATCGTCGGTTTTTGCGTAATCAATTGAAGCGTCTACCGTCAGCTTGTCACTAACTTCGTATCCACCGGAGAAACTAAGTTTGTACTTGTCCAGTTCGCTATTTGGCAGAACCCCCCGGACATTATTTTGGGTGTATCCCAAGGTATAATATCCACCATCGGCGATACCTCCGTTGATATTGATACTGTTTTGAATATTCGTACCTGTTTCAAAAAACTCAACAGGTTGGTTCTCGGGTGCCGTGTAAGGCATTGGCTGCCCGTAGTTAGGATTGTTGGGATCAAAGGACTGCCATGTGTAAACCATCTGGTCGGGATTGAAAGCAGGTCCAAAAGAAGCATCGGCATCATACCGTGTGGTGAAGATACTGTCGCCGGACGCTTCGGTAAAAGGATTGGCCTGATAGTACAAGCCTCCTCCATATCCCTGCCCATATTCCATTTGGTAGGTTGGGAATGTGCTTTCATCAACCATGCTTGCGCCTACACTGGCATTGTATCGTACATTGACCAAGTCTTGCTCAGGACTTCCTTTTTTAGTTTCAATAATGATAGCCCCGTTAGCACCCCGCGAGCCATACAGCGCTGCAGCAGCAGGTCCTTTTAGTACCGTCATGGATTCAATATCCTGCGGATTAATATCAAAGCCGGTGTTACCGTAGTCAATACCGTCAAAACCAGCTTCCTGGCTTGCGGTATTAAACCGTTTATTGGCATATGGAACACCATCAACAACGATTAATGCCTGGTTATTACCGGTCAGTGAGTTTTCACCGCGAAGCACAAGGTCAGTAGAACCGCCCATACCGCTGGCTGTTTCTACTTTCATACCCGATACGCGTCCGGAAAGTGCATCGAAAACGTTGGCATTTCCGCTGCGTGTTATCTCTTCGGTATTTACTTTCTGTGCAGAATATGGAAGTTCATTTACTTGCCGTTCCACACCGTATGCGGTTACTACCACATCTCCCAGTTGGGCAACATCTTGAGAAAGGGTTTGGTTAACGGTAACTGTTGGCTGGTCTACGGTTACCGAAACAGTTTTAGTTGTATAGCCTATATAGCTAATACGCAGTTCGTATGTACCGTAGGGAACATCGCTAATGGTAAAGTTCCCGTTTGCATCGGTGGCAGCCCCTTTACTCAATGATGGAATAAAGACGTTGGCACTGATTAACGGTTCCTGAGTCTGCTTATCAAGCAACTGACCTTCTATAGTTCCTGTGTTTTGAGCCAGCGCTGTGCCCATACATAGCAAAAATGCTATGCTAAACATCAACACTGATCGTATCGATTTGTATATCATGATTACTCCTATTGGTTGAGATTAGCAGTCATTGTTTATAAAAAACATATCTGTACCACAGTAAAACTGTACCCAGATTAACTGTTTAAAAGATTTGATAAAATAATCGTCAGACGAAATGACTATAGTTGTATTTAAACTGACCTTTATAACTTACAATAAATAAAGTAAATATATTTTATAATATCCAATAAGAACTTTCTAAAAAAATATATTAAAATAATATCTATATGAGATACTGATATTTATTTTAAATTTAAAATAAAGGACTGAGGATGGGAAAGATACTTGCTATATCTTCATTAATATTCATGGATTGTAGTTCGTATCGCAGGGGATAGCTTGTACGAATATGATTAAAACCCGCTTTTTTTTGTGTTGGAGGTGAGCCTATTAGAGATATCAATTTTTGTTGATAATCATCGACAGGGTGGAGGCAGGTTAGTACATTAGATATAGATGAACGGCAAGAAGATACGTCTACTTTAATTGATTTATAATCCGGTATATTAGCGGGGGCATTGAAAGAGAAGTGATTGAGCAGGGCATCGGCTACAAGTTTTGAAGCATTATTTTTTGCCTGAATCGAGTAACCTGCAATATGCGGAGTTTTGATAAACGCATTTTGGGCAATGATGTCATTAAAGTCAGGTTCATTTTCCCAAACATCTAAAATATAATCTCCTATTCTGTTTTTTTGGTGGGCTTTTAGTAATGTTTTTTCATCAATTATACCACCGCGGGCAGCATTTATTACTAATTTAAATGTATTATTGTGCGATTTTTCAGTGTTAAACCAGTGAAATGTCGGATGCGAACCGTTTTGTGTCAGGGGAGTGTGAAAGGTGAGTACCGAGGTTTGTAATACGTCATCCAGCGTCGCAGATTTAAAACCGGAATCCCGTTGCTCCCGGGGAGGATCGTAGCCGACCGTCTCAATTCCCATATCTTCCAATATTTTTTGTACTTCGCTGCCGGTATGTCCCACGCCAACTATTCCCACCGCAAGCTGTGTTAAATTAACATCTCTCTGTTCGGCCCAAAGAAGAAGGGCAACCGCTATATATTCAGCTACCGAACGGGCATTGCAACCGGCTGCATCGGCGAAGGCTATTCCGTTTTTTTTGAGATGCGAAATGTCAACATGATCGGTACCAGCCGAACCCGTACCAATAAATTTTAGTTTTTTAGGAAAAGTCGGATAGGATTGGGGATTGATCTTTGTGACCGTTCGAATAAGCAGGGCGTCTGTATCATCGGGGATGTCGTTTGAAAATGAATCCGGATTATAGAGGTGCAAATCAATTTCAGGGGGAAGGAAGTCTGAAATATTCACCAAATGCTTGTCCGCTAAAACCTTTATCATAGGTTAGGTTGAATAAAAATTGCATTTCACGCTCAATATAATTCAATTACAATCAATATTTAACTGTAAAACAAAGCTGGTATTTATGGGTTCCGAGAATTTCAATGCTGTTTCACTCATCCGGAAAAAACGAGATAGGCAAACACTAACGGATCAGGAAATTGCATTTTTAGTTGATCGATATACGAATGGCAAGCTTTCGGATTATCAGATGAGCGCCTTTTTGATGGCGGCTTTTTTAAATGGACTGAATGAACAGGAAGCGGCTGCTTTAACACATTCAATGCTGCACTCGGGCAAGGTATTGGATTTAAGTGATATTCCCGGGAAAAAAGTTGATAAGCATTCCACCGGTGGTGTGGGAGACAAGCTTTCACTTATTCTTGCACCAATTGTTGCCAGCTATGGCGTGCCCGTACCCATGATTTCGGGCCGGGGGCTCGGCCATACGGGGGGTACGCTCGATAAGCTGGAATCGATTCCCGGTTTTACCGTAGATATCACATTAGACAGGTATCGCTCAATTTTAAAAGCACATCACATGGTGATGGCCGGGCAGACCAGTGATATCGCCCCTGCCGACAAAAAGCTGTATGCACTGCGTGACGTCACGGCCACGGTAGAATCAATCCCGTTAATTGCCGGAAGTATTATGAGTAAGAAACTGGCTGAAGGCATTGATGCACTGGTGCTGGATGTAAAATTTGGTTCCGGGGCTTTTATGAATACACAGGAAGATGCGTTGAAACTTGCTGAAACCCTGGTTGCTATCGGAGAAAAGTTTGAAAAAGAGACCATCGCCTACCTTACAAATATGGAACAGCCGCTGGGCTATAAAATTGGTAACTGGCTTGAGGTGGAAGAATCAATGGAAGCATTACAGGGGAACGGCCCCGATGATGTGATGGAAGTAACCCACCGGCTGGCAGGAACAATGATTTACCTCGGGGATAAAGCCGATTCTATGGAGGAGGGTATCGAAAAAAGTAAAGAAGCCGTTGACAATGGCCAGGCTTTTGAAAGATGGCTGAAACTGACCGAAGCACAGGATGGAGAAACAGAATGCCTGCAGGATTTTGACAAGTACGATTACGCCAGGCATCAAATCGATGTAAAAGCTTCATCGGACGGATATATTAATAGTATGGATGCCTACAAGATTGGGATGGCTTCTTTAGAGCTGGGCGCCGGACGAAAAACCAAAGAAGACGGGGTTGATCATGCTGCGGGAATCATTCTAAAAAAGAAAACACGTGATGCCGTGAAAAAAGGTGAAACAATAGCGACCTGTTTTACGAACAAGGAGCATACCATTACAATTGCTGAACAGTTGTTCAGTGAAGCAGTAGAAATTGGCAGCGATAAACCAATGGCCGGGCAAATGATTACCCACATTGTGGATAAGAACGGGCCGCGGCTTTTATAATATAAATGCTGATAATTATTGCAATATCATTAAATTAATACAACATTGTTTACGCGGCGTAAAAGCCGTTTAATAAAGGGCAGGGCAAAAGAAAAATAAGGTACTATTATGTTTAAACGATTTATACGCGCTATCAAATCAATTTTCGGCGGTTTCATCAGCACCATGGAAGATCCCAAGCTTATTCTTGAACAGAATATCAGGGACTTGAATGATCAAATACCGCAGATGAATGAAAATATTGCAACGGTGAAAGCTAACATGATGCTGTTGCAAAAAGAGGTAAATAAACTTGAAAAGCGCATACAGGATTTAACTGCAAAAATAAAATCCGCAATTCAGGCCGGGCGGGATGATATCGCCGAAGGCTATGCTATGCAGCTTGAGAAAGCAAAGGAAACGCTGAGTCATTCAAGAGATCAGCTAAAATTTGCTGAAAAAGCTTATGAGAAGTCCCTTAAAGTTAAAAAGGCATTTCTCCGTGAAAAGGATAGTAAGATACAGGAAGCCAAAGAAGCGCTGCGGGCACACGAACGGGCCGAGTGGCAGGGCAAGGTGGCCGATGCAATGGAACAGTTTGAAACGGGTGGGTTGGATCAAACTCATGATGAAATGTTGAATCGGCTCAACGAGCAGACCGCCAAAAATGAAGCCCGTATGGAGTTGGCACTGGACAGCGTAGATACCGAAGCGATGGAGATTGAAGCTAACGCCGAAAAATTGCGGGCATCCGAGTTGGTGAAACAGTTCAAAACCGAGATGGGCATGGGTGAGCCGGAAGAGCAGGAGAAAACAACCGGCGCTTCTGAAAAGCAGATCGAAATAGATGAAGATGAATCAACGAAGGAAAAGTCGTCCGGGAAGACCATTGGTAATAAAGACCGGACAAAGTCGTAGGAAACAATGAATAGTTAAAAAGGAAGAAATAGGAATTAGTTTTGACAACGATTTTAAACTTGGCAACCTCTGATAACTGATCCATGAGCAGCGACAGTCGAAATCAACGCGAAAAACTTAAGGAAGAGTACAAGGCTCATTACCGCAAAATGCGGGAGACCAAAGAACGGCTCAACCAGACCAGGAAGAAACATAATATTGTGCAGGCGTTGAAAAATATGGATTCGACCGAGTTGATGGAATCATTTGATTCGTTTCTTTTTGAAGTGAAGAGCAAAGTAGCACATGCCGAGGCCCGGCTCGATGTGGCGCTCGACAGCCTGGAGTCAGATTCATCATCACCGGTGCAGCAAGCCGAACATGATGAAGTTGTGAAAAAACAACGGGCCAAAGAAACGTTGAAGCAGTTAAAGAATGAGATGGGATTGTTATATAGTGAGCTGGAGCAGCAGGCCGATGCAATCAATGTGGATAAAACAATTGGTCGGTCTTCAAAAAAAATGGATGATCCATCTCCGAAAGAATCCGAAAAATCATGAACACGGCAAACTCAGAATTTCCAATTAATTACACTAAAGAGGCATTTCTTCATCCGGTGAACCTGGTGACGCTGCTGGTAGCCACAATTTGCGGTTTTATCGTCAGTGATTTGGGAGTTGCAACGGAACTGGCGTTTACCATGATCTGTGCTTCCGAGTTGATGTATTTGGGTATTGTGCCCCGGCTTCCGCGCTTTCGAAAAATTATAAAGCTGAAGAAAATAAGTGAGCGCGATGCCGAAGGGGAAGAAAAAGAACTGTTTAAAAGCCTCAGCGAAAAGAGTAAGCGGCAGTATTTGGTGCTTCGCCATCTGGTGAAGCTTGTTAAGGATAATTTTGAGAAGCTTCCCTACAGTTCGCAAGGATTGCTGGAAAACATTCGTAATAAGATGGAAGAACTGCTTTCGAATTACCTGACACTGCTCGACCTTTACAAGCGCTACCAGGTGTATATGAATACATCCGTAGAGGAGCGGTTAAAAGAAGAAGTGCAGGAAGAAGAGCAGCACATTCGCGAGCTTACATCCGAGCAGCTGAAAAAGACGAAGGCCCGCCGCGTTCGTATCCTGAAGAAAAGGCTCAAAAAATTTGAGATCGCCAAAGAAAAGTATCTGGTTTGCGAAACGCACCTGGAAACGATCGAAGATGCTATTCGATATATATATGAACAGTCCATGACCATGAGCAATCCCGAAGAAATTGGTTTTCAGCTTGATAATCTTCTGGAAGAGATGGAGGAAACATCTTCTCTTATTGATGATCTCGACGAGAATACCTTCTCCGTTCATGAAGACCTTGACGAAGTTGTGCTTGATGCCGAACTTAAGGAAGCGGAATCGCAAAAGAATCAAACAACGTCTCAACGCATAAAAAATTAAGATGAGCTATACGACCCTAACGTACGAAACGGATGATAACGGCATTACTACAATAACTATTAACCGTCCGGATAAACTGAATGCACTTAATAAAGAAGTACTTAATGAACTTTCTGATGCATTCCAGCAGGTAGCGGTTAGCACAGATGTGAAGGCCGTTTTATTGACCGGCGCTGGAGAAAAGGCATTTGTAGCCGGTGCGGATATTAAAGAACTGAGCTCACTGGATGAGCATACCGGACGTATGGTTTCACAGAAGGGACAACAGATTTTTCAATCGATTGAAGATACCCGAAAACCGGTTGTTGCAGTCGTAAACGGATACGCATTGGGTGGCGGAGCAGAACTTGCCATGGCATGCCACATGCGTATTGCTTCTGCGTCGGCGGTGTTTGGCTTGCCCGAAGTGGGGCTGGGCCTTATTCCGGGGTACGGCGGTACCCAGCGCTTGCCACACATTGTGGGGCGCGCCCGTGCACTCGAAATGATTTTGACAGGAAAACAGGTAAAGGCTGAAGAGGCCCGGGAAATGGGACTTGTAAATATGGTCGTTGAAAATCCTGTTGATGAAGCAAAAAAACTATTAACAACGATCTTAAGCAACGGACCCGTTGCGGTGCGCAATGCGATCCGGGCGGTCTATCATTCCGATAATAAACGGGGCTTTCAGGTTGAAGCCGATCTGTTTGGCAATTTATGTACTACCGAAGATGCCAAGGAAGGAACATCCGCTTTCCTCGAAAAACGCAAGCCAGATTTTAAAGGCAAATGAGGGTAGAAAGAAAAGAAGGCTATGGTCGCTTTCATTATCAGAAGGGCATACAGTTCTATCGAGTTTCGAGAAGATCATTATATAAGTTGAAAGATCGCCTGATTAGTTGTTTTTATTTAAAATTTATAGATAAATATTTATTTGATGAGGGAATGAATTTAATCGAAAATGCTAAAATTACTTTAAATGGTTATATAGGATATGTCAAAAAGCAAAAGGCCAATTATTAAATTTATGAAACCTTTATTTCCCTTATATCCATATTCTTTTTATACCCCCTATACCCAAAATGGCTGAACTGCTACTCATCATTTTAACTATTCTCCTCAGTGGTTTTTTTTCGGGTTCGGAGATTGCTTTTGTAAGCTCTAACCGGTTGAAGATGGAGATTGAGTCACGCAAGGATTCCTGGACAGCTCGTATTGTTCAGAATTTTGTTGAAAAGCCCGACACTTTTCTTACTACTACATTAGTGGGCAATAATATTGTGAACGTACTGTATGCCACGCTGATGACGCTTTTCCTGGTGGCGCCCATTACAGCATTGAGCGAAAGCTGGTTTGGCGTTACACCAACACCTGTTGCATTACTTATTACTCAGACAGTCATTGCGGCGGTGGTGATCATGATTTTTGGCGAAATTTTGCCCAAAGCTCTCTTTCGAATGCACGCCGACTGGTGGGTGCGTATCATTGCGATTCCGCAGCAGATTTGCCACTGGCTTCTTAAACCGCTGATTGTCATTGCCAACGGAGCCTCGAATATTATTATAAAAATGATACAGCCCGAGTCGGAAAAAGCTGAGCAGTTTTTTCGCCGGCAGGATGTTGAGCTGATCTTCAAAGAGTTACGGGATACCGGCGGGCGGGATTTGGACAAAGAAGATTCCGAAATTCTTCACAACGTGCTTGAGCTATCGAACAAGCGGGTAAAGGAATCAATGATTCCGCGTACCGACATGGTGGGGGTCGAAAAAAATACCAGTATTAAAGAAACACTGAGTCTTTTTATTTCTTCAGGGTTTTCTAAATTACCGGTCTATGAAGAAACGATTGATGATATTATCGGGGTGATTTTTGCTTATGATTTATTTAATAATCCCGAAAATCTCACCGAAATTATGCGTCCTGTTAAGCTGGTGCCTGCATCGCAAAAATCGAAAGACCTACTGTCTGAATTTAGAAAATCGAATATATCGGTTGCCGTTGTGATTGATGAATATGGCGGTACTGCCGGCATGGTAACCATTGAGGATCTGCTGGAAGAGGTGGTGGGCGATATTCAGGACGAATACGATACCGAAGACAATATCATTAAAAAATTGTCGGGCGATACCTATGTAATCAGCGGGGGCGTGGAAATTGAAGATTTGCTGGAGAATCATCCCGAAATACCGTTGCCGGTAGAGTCGGCCGAATATGAAACCATTGCCGGGTATATCATCAACTCATTAGGACGTATTCCGAAAGTGAATGAAGAGCTGCTTATGGACGGTAGCAAAATTATTATCAGCAAGGCCACGCCGAGCCGTATCGAAACCGTGAAACTTATTATTACTGAGGAGTAATTCTTTATGTATGATTCTTATCCAAAATGGGCGCAGGAACTGGCGCAAAAGTATTTAAGTCGAACTGTAAACCAGTTCATCCTGCATGGCAATGTGCACGATTTGGTGCCGTTGGAAAAAGAGAAAACTGAGTTCGTACGGTTGAAGACCTTTTTAGCTGAGGAGTTTTTCGGAGCACGCGATTATGTGATTTTCTACGACCGCTCGTCGGGCATCTATTTTCGGGATAAGGAGACGCAAAAAGATTTTAACCAGGCGATTGCCGGCCGCGATTCTCTGTTGGGCACGCAATATGCCCAAAAGCTTCCTAAAGATCCGGTGGGTGTCTTCTCTCTGCTGGAACAGTATTTTCGTCTTCGATTAGATGACCAGAAAAGCCTCGCGCTGATTATGGATTATGCCGAAACCATCGTTCCGATGAATGAAGCGGGTTCTACCGGGAGCGAAGATCGTACTTCTTTAGTATATTTGTCGCGCTGGGCACACGATCCACTGTTTATGGCTTCCGATTTTACGACGGTATTGATTTCTGAAAACCTGGCCGATATCAACAGAACACTGGTGCAGAATCCATATACCGACAGCATTAAAATATCGATTCCTGATGAATCGCAGCGCTTGGCATTCATTGGCGATGAGACCCAAAAGGAGGGCTTCGATGCTATCTCAAAGGTGAGCAAAAAAGTAGTGGCCCAGCAAACGGCTGGTCTTAACCTCATCAACCTGCGCAGCATTCTGGCTGATGCCCGCGAAAATGAGCGGCCGATTACCCACGAAAGCCTTTCGGAGTCGAAGAAAGAGCGCATTGAGGCCGAAGCGTATGGATTGCTGGAGTTCGTGGAAAATGATTTTACGCTTGATAGTGTGGCGGGGCACGGGAAAGTAAAGAAGCATCTTCGTCATGCGGTGAAAGCACTCAAAAGTGGCCGGCAGGATGTGCTTCCGATGGGATATCTTATCTGTGGTCCGGTGGGCACAGGTAAAACTTTTATGGTAACCTGTTTTTCGAACGAGGTAGGCATCCCGATGGTGAAACTAAAAAACTTTCGCAGCCAGTGGCAGGGGGTAACCGAAGGCAACCTCGAAAAAATTCTCGGCCTGCTTAAAGCGATGGCACCGGTTGCAGTGATGATTGATGAAGCTGATGCCTATTTAGGCAATCGCGATGCAAGCGGCGACAGTGGTGTATCGAGCCGTGTATTTTCACAAATTGCTTCGTTCATGAGCGATACACGCAATCGTGGGCGCATTTTATGGTTTCTGATGACCGCACGTCCCGACCTTATGCCGGTAGACTTAAAACGACAGGGACGGGCCGAAGAACATCTGCCACTCTTTCCTCCGCAAACCCAGGAAGAGCGCATAGAACTGTTTGAGGTGATGCAGAAAAAAACCGACCTGCAATTAACCGAAGAATATATTCCCAAGATTATAAAAAAGGGAACCAAATCGTTTTCCGGGGCCGATATGGAGGCCGCGCTGACCCGGGCCAAATTTCGAGCTGCTGCTGAGGGACAGGACAAGGTTACACCTGAAATTTTGGATGCGGCGCTCGAGGACTTTCTACCGCCAACCTATCCCGAGCAAGTGCAGCTTCAGACGCTTAGTGCTGTAATTGAATGTACATCGCAAGAACTGTTGCCCGAACAGTATCAAAAAATGGACCGAGGCGAAATTCTTGCTAAAATAGATGAGCTGAAACTGAGGGTAGAATAGCATTTCATCTGCATATTTTTATACCCGCACTTTGTAGCTTTCAATTCATTTAAAATTCAAGAAAAAGTTCAGCATTCTTGGAATCTTTATCCCCGTAACTAATTGTATGCATTGAATTTATAGGTCAACTATAAAGTTCAACTATGTGGTTGAATTTTATAGTTGACCTATGTAGATTGGGTAGAAGTCATTTTTTTTAAGCACAAGCCAACTAAATAGTTGAATTACATGGTCAACATTGAATTTTTCAAACAGACATCAATATGACAGACGAACAATTGGATACGGAAGAGCAAATTTTTGAAGCTGCTTCCCGTGTATTTCAGCGGAAAGGATATGCCGGGGCGCGGATGCAGGAAATTGCCGATGAGGCAGATATCAACAAATCGATGCTGCACTATTATTATCGCAGCAAAGATAAGCTGTTTACGCAGGTGTATCAGCGTGAAATGGCCCGTTTTTTTCCGGTGATATTTGGCGTGATGGATTCTGACGATCCACTGGGTCAAAAGATTGAGCAGCTTGTGGATGCCTATTATTCTTTTTTGAATGACAACCCGAAAATGGCACAGTTTATCATCACCGAGATGAACCAGAATCCACAGCGATTACGCGACTTTATCAAAGGCCAGGGCATTCATCCGCCCCAGATTTTTTTCAAGCAGATAAATAAAGCTAAACAGGAGGGCCGGATTGCTGATGTAGCACCTGAACAGTTGATGGTTAGCATTGTAGGGCTTACGCTCTTTCCTTTTATCGGCAGAACGATGATAAAAGCAATTTTTGATTTTGATGAGCAGCAATTCATCCAATTTCTGCAAGACCGCAAAACGTTCCTGGTCGATTTCATTTTAAACGCCATAAACTATAAACCGTCATGACTACGCTTATTGTTTCTGTTTTGTTGGTCGCGGGTACATTGCAGCAGCCGGCCCCGGCCGATTCGATAAGCCTGCAATACTGCTACCGGCAGGCCGCAGAGAATTATCCCACAGCTAAAAACATCGAGCTCCAGCGCAAAATTACCGATTTGAATGTAGAAGTCGCTCACTCGGGCTACTTCCCCCAAATTGATGTGAGAGGTAAAGCAACGTATCAATCGGAAGTCACCGAGGTTTTGCTCCCTGGCGGACAAGGCCCGCCCGCACCGGAAAACGATCAGTATGAAGCTTCGGTGGATATAACACAAACCATTTTTAATGCGGGTGCTGTTGGCATTCGCAAGGATTTAGAACGGGCGAAAGGACAGCGTGAGATTGCATCAACCCGTGTACAGTTGCATCAGATACGAACACAGGTAGATCAGGTGTATTTCGGCATACTGCTTTCGAAGCGCCAGGCAGAAACCATTCAGTTGCTGATTAAGAATTTAGAGGAGCAGCTTTCTACGGTACGCTCCCGCGTAGAAAACGGGGTGATGCTGTCCAGCCAGCAGTATATTTTGGAGGCGGAGCTGATTAAAGCCCGACAGGATTCAGCCGATACACACTCCAATATCCGGGCGGGATATGCGGTTCTGGGTGAAATTATTGGTGAGCCGGTCCCTGTACATACCGGGTTAATGATTCCCGAAGTAGAGGCAAACTACCGCGCATTGCAGCCTCAGCGCTCGGAGTATGACGAATTTGAAAACACGCAGGCGGTTCTCAACCAGCAGCAAGAACTTGCCGAGACCAAACAATGGCCGCGCATTTCGGCATTTGGCACAGCGGCTTATGGGCGTCCCGGCCTGAATTTTTTGAGCAATGAATTCCACGATTATTATATCGTGGGCGTCCGGGTGAAATGGAATTTTTGGGATGCTATAAATAGCGGCCGAGCGTCAGAAGCTCTGCAAATTCAACAGCAAAAAATTACACAAAATCGTCGGGCGTTCGACCGACAGCTGCAAGCCTCGCTGGACCGCATAAGTGAACGTATTGCTTCGATTCGGGAAAACATTAAGCGGGATAAAGAAATTGTTGAGCTGCGCAAAAAGATTATGGATGAAACAGGCAGCCAGCTTAAATATGGTGTCATTACGGCCACCGAGTATATTGCCGAGCTGACCAGAGCCAATCGCGCGCAGCTTTCTCTTGTTATTAATCAGGTTCGGCTTTCGCAGGCTCAAATCGATTATATGACAACACTGGGACAACCTATTTCAACACTAAAATAAGAACTCATGAATTTACACACACCATATCAGCTTTCGAATATAGCGTTAATGCTGGTGCTTCTGCTCATTGTTAGTAGCTGCTCCGATGAAGAACAATCCGACGCCT
Source organism: Balneolaceae bacterium (assembly GCA_016937115.1). Classification (GTDB taxonomy): domain Bacteria; phylum Bacteroidota; class Rhodothermia; order Balneolales; family Balneolaceae; genus SMO-BIN1. The sequence continues at coordinate 16,964 of JAFGWN010000084.1, forward strand.
ATGGCCAGTTCGAGGCTACAGAGACTACGATTTCATCGGAAGTGTCGGGAAAACTTGTAAGCTACCAGGTTGAAGAAGGAGATTGGTTGAAGGCAAACCAACGGGTAGGAACGGTTGATACCACAAGACTGGCACTGCAGCGGCAAGAATTAGAATCGCAACTTGAATCGATTCGGGCGCGTGTCACCAATATAAACGCGCAGGTTGAGGTGCAGAGGTCGGAGCTGGCTTTGGCGCGTACAAATCTTAACCGTGTTCAGGCAATGCACTCGGATGGCGCCGCCACCGACCAGCAACTGGATGACGCTCAGGCAAAAGTACGCACGCTGGAAAAAAGCATCGATGCCCAACAAACACAGAAACAATCGGTCCGGGCTGATATCCGGGCAACTCAAAACAAGATTGAGCAGGTGAATAACCAAATACAAGACGCGCTGATCGTAAATCCCGTTGCCGGAACGGTGTTAACCTCGTTTGCAGAACCGTATGAAGTGGTGCAGCAGGGCCAGCCGCTGTACCGCATTGCCAACCTCGATACACTGACGTTGCGCGTGTATGTGAGCGGCGCGCAGTTGCCGGGCATAAAACTGGGTCAAAAGGTGGAGGTGTTTGTAGATAAAAACGCCGAAGAGAATCAGTCATTGGATGGAAAGGTGCGCTGGATTGCCTCGGAGGCCGAATTTACCCCGCAGCAGATACAAACCAAAGAAGAGCGGGTGTCGCAGGTATATGCGGTTGAGGTACGCGTGCCAAATCGGGATGGTATCCTAAAAATCGGGATGCCCGGTGAGGTTAATTTTAGCGGAGTGCTGTCTATACAAGATAAAAATTAAGAAATATTTCGTTCTGCCGCTTTGCGGTAGGACGAAGAGTGAGGCTGCGCGTCAATAACTATACGCGGAGCGTATAAATGCCCACAGCCGCTGAGCGACTGTGGAAGATAGAAAGAGAATAAAAACCAAAATATATCTATCTCGTTCTATTGCTCCGCAGCAGGACGAAGAGCGATAGATAAACTTTTTTTTGATTATGAGCATAGTAGAAGTCCAAAGTCTTACCAAAAGCTATGGGCAGGTTCAAGCCCTGAAGGGGCTCTCTTTTGAGGTACGGGAAGGTGAGTTATTTGGCTTTATCGGTCCGGACGGGGCCGGGAAAACCTCACTATTCAGAATATTGACTACGCTGTTAAAGCCCGACTCCGGTTCGGCTACCGTGCTCGGCATGGATGTGATCGATTCATATCGTGATATAAGGACAAAACTGGGTTACATGCCGGGACGATTTTCGTTATATCAAGACCTGAGTGTAAGAGAAAATATGGATTTCTTCGCGTCTGTATTTGGCACTACGCTGGATGAAAATTACGATTTGGTTGAGCCGATCTATAGTCAACTGGAAAAGTTTGAAGATCGCTTAGCAGGTGCGCTTTCAGGCGGAATGAAGCAGAAGCTGGCGTTAAGCTGTGCGCTTATCCATAAGCCTGAGTTGCTGATCTTGGATGAGCCGACCACTGGCGTGGATGCGGTATCCCGGCAGGAGTTCTGGGAAATGCTGCACCAGTTAAAATCACAGAATATCACCATCATCGCTTCTACGCCGTATATGGACGAAGCCGAGCAGTGCGACCGTGTAGCGCTGATTAATAAGGGGCACATTATGAAGATTGATACTCCCCAAAATATTGTAAACAATTTTGAAAAACCATTGCTGGCTATCAGGGCAGAGAATATTTATCGGCTCATCAAGACACTTCGCAGTTACAAATATGCCGACTCGGTGCAGCCGTTTGGAGAATTCCTGCATTACACCGATACCCGGGGCAAAGCAGATGAAGAGCAGTTAAAGGGCTATCTGGAAGAGGCCGGACTGAGTGATATCGAAATTAAGCCGGTTCAGCCCGATATCGAGGACAGTTTCATGGATTTAATGCAGAAAGAGAAAAACCACGGATCAACACAGATATGAGACAGGTTATATCGGTTTAAATCTGTGAATATCTGTGGCAATAGAATTAGAAAAAAATGAGCAATAATTTAGCTATACAAACCAATAATCTAACCCGTATGTTCGGCGATTTTACCGCCGTAGATCATATCAGTTTTGATGTTGGGCGCGGCGAAATTTTCGGGTTTCTCGGAGCCAACGGCGCGGGTAAAACCACAGCCATTCGGATGCTCATTGGTTTGTTGGAACCAACGGAAGGAGAGGCAACTGTTGCCGGCTTTAATGTTTACACAGAGGCTGAATTAATAAAAAAGCGCATCGGCTATATGAGTCAGAAATTTTCGCTCTACGCTGATCTTACCGTTTGGGAAAACATCCGGCTGTACGGCGGTATTTACGGGCTTTCCCGGGATGCCATTAAATCGAAAGCCAATGAACTACTTGAAACACTGAATTTGGAAGATGCCCGCGATAAACGCATTGGTTCACTGCCGTTGGGATGGAAGCAGAAGCTGGCGTTTTCGGTAGCTGTTATGCATGAGCCGGATATCGTATTTCTGGATGAACCGACGGGTGGGGTTGATCCCATCACCCGGCGACAGTTTTGGGAGCAGATTTATAAAGTTGCAGAAGAAGAGACCACCGTTTTTGTGACCACTCACTATATGGATGAAGCCGAATACTGCGACCGTGTTTCTATCATGGTAGACGGGAAAATTGAGGCGCTCGATTCACCCAATGGACTGAAACAGGAATTTGAAGCGGATGACATTGAAGAGGTGTTTGTGGAATTAGCACGAGGTGCCAAACGAGGAGATTAGTTTTGATATGGCAAGTACAAATCCCCCTTTGAAGGGGGTATGGGGGATGATGAAATCAACCATGAGAAAGGATAAATAATATGAACTCAGATAATTTTTACTACAACAAAAATCTTAAAGAACTTGCCCGCCGGCTTTGAAAGAATTCTACCAAAACAGAGGTAAGATTATGGAAAGAAATACTTCGGGGCGGCCGGATGCACGGGTGTATGTTTTTACGGCAGCGACCGGTTCTCAACTATATTGCTGATTTTATGTGTAAAGAATTGATGTTGATTATAGAAGTAGATGGCTATACACACGGTTTTGAAGAGCAATGGCAGTTGGATAAAGAGCGACAAAAGGACTTAGAATCAGTTGGATTTACTGTTTTAAGGTTTACTGATGAAGAGATAATGGACGATATAGACAACGTACAAAAAGCGATTGAATACTGGGTGTTAAATCATCCCCCTTGCTCTCCTCCGCAGTAAGCGTCGGAGAGCCTTCCCCCTTCAAAGGGGGAGGGGACCCATAAATAAATTTGAGATTGTATTATATGTACTCATTCAAAGGATTTGTAATCAAAGAGTTCCGGCATATTCTGCGCGACCGGCGTACCCTGTTGATCCTGTTTGGGCTGCCTATTGTTATGCTCATGATTTTCAGCTACGCTGTACGCAATGAGGTGAATGAAGCCCGGGTAGCTATTCTGGATCACTCGAAAGATGATGTAACACGTTCACTGATTCAAAAATTGCAGGCCTCTGAAGAGCTTACAATTCATTCGTACCTGCAAGCCTCAAATAAGATTGATTCGGCTCTGCAAAGTGGAGATATCAAAGAGGTTATTGTATTTGAGAATGATTTCAAACAAAACCTGCAGCGGAAAGGCCGGGCAGATATTCAGGTAATAACGGATGCTTCCGAGCCGAATATCGCCGGACTGGTACAGCAATATACGCAGGCGATCATTAGAAGCTGGCAGCCGGAAGGTCGCACTATATCGCCGGGGACTTCAATTGGCATTCAGCCCAGCGTGCGTATGCTGTTCAACCCGCAGCTGAAAAGCGTTTACTATTTTGTGCCCGGGCTCATCGCTGTGATTTTAATGATCGTTTCGGCCATGATGACCTCCGTTTCCATCGCCCGTGAAAAAGAGACCGGCACGATGGAGGTGCTGCTGGTATCGCCGCTCAAACCGTATCACATTATTGTCGGTAAAGTGGTGCCGTACTTGGTGTTGTCGCTGGTAAATGTCATCACGGTTCTGGTGCTGGCGTATGTAGTGTTTGATGTCCCGTTCCGGGGATCGGTGCTTTTTTTTCTGGCGGTATCCATGCTCTTTATTTTCTCTGCGTTGGCGCTGGGGGTGCTTATTTCAACCCGCGCGGCCGACCAGCGCACGGCCATGATGGCATCGCTGATGGGCACGATGCTACCCGCGTTTTTGCTTTCCGGCTTTATCTTTCCCATTGCCAGCATGCCGCAGGTGTTGCAGTGGCTCAGTAATCTGGTACCTGCCAAATGGTACCTGATCACCGCCCGCGGATCCATGCTAATGGGGACCGGCATCCATTATCTTTGGTTCCAGATCTTGATTTTATCTGTGATGACGATGCTGTTTATATTTGCGGGCGTACGAAATTTTAATGACCGACTTGAATGAAAAGCGAACTATCAGCTCTATGTACACGAAGTAATGAAAGCTGAAGGCCGGCTGCTGATAGCCTGAACCAGAGAAAATTTTTTAAAATGAGTTAAACTATGCGAACCATCTATTTTCTTCTTCAAAAAGAGTTCCTACAGATCTTCCGCGACAAGGCAATGCTGGTCATTATTTTTGCTATTCCCGTCATCCAGTTGGTGGTACTGGCGTATGCCGCCACTTTTGAGCTCAAAAATACTGCGTTTCATTTGGTCGATTTTGATCAATCCACCGCCTCACAGCGGCTGGTAAACTCGTTCGAAGCCACGGGGTATTTTAGCCAGGCCGGGCAGTCGTTCAGCACTGAGCGGGGCGTGGAAGATATTCTGCAGAATAAAGCCAAAATGGTGATGGTTATTCCTCAAAATTTTGGCAAGAAACTTCGTTCAGGTGAAAAACCGGGCCTGCAATTTTTAATTAACGCTGTGGACGGCAGCACGGCCGGACTCATCCAGAGTTACAGCCAGTCGATTTTGCGGCAGTTCAGCCGACAGACCCAACCTCGTTTTAGTGGTGTAAGCGTGGCAGGAAACATATCGCCAATACGTATTACCATATCCAACCGGTTTAACCAAGAACTGGATTATATCTGGTACATGGTGCCCGGGATTATCGCAATTCTGGTAACGCTTATCTGCCTGCTGCTTTCGGTACTTAATATTGTGCGGGAGCGGGAGATTGGTACTATCGAGCAATTAAATGTTACGCCCATCAAAAAGTACCAGTTTATTGCGGGTAAGCTCATTCCCACCTGGCTGCTGGCCATGTTCATTTTAACCTTTGCCCTTGCCGTCGCTTTTTTCTGGTTTCAGATTCCGTTTCGCGGTAATATTTTATTCGTCTACCTGACGGCCGGCATCTACCTGCTGGGCATACAGGGGTTGGGGTTGCTTATTTCCAACGCCTCGAATACGCAGCAGCAGGCAATGTTTATCAACTTCTTTTTTGTGATGATCTTTATGATGATGGGTGGCATTTTTACACCGATCGAGAGCATGCCGCAGTGGGCGCAGCAGCTTACCGTCATCAACCCGATAGCCTACTTCGCCAAAATTATGCGGATGGTGCTGCTCAAAGGTTCGGGCTGGGGCGATATTCAGATGATGATAGGTGCACTTACGCTCATTGCGGTTATTTTGCTGCCACTGGCGGTATTTCGGTATCAAAAACGCTCGGCATAAGGCCACGGGTTCATTCAATGTGAATCTGTTTGTCCTTCCAGATCATCGCGAATGTTTTTTCCTTATCAAATTCGGCCGCCTTTCGCACCCACTGCTCGTCTTGCTCTACGCGCACATATCCTTTCTCGAGTGGTCCGTGCGGGTCGTGCTGTTCCAGGCGATGCATCAGTTGGGAAAGGGATTCTTTCTTCCGCATAAACAGGAGTTGCCGGTAATGGCTGAGATGCTCCTTCATGTTTGCTGTCTTTTCGTGGAAAGTGGCGATCCGGTCCTTCATTTTAAGCAGTGCATGCGACTGGATTAACTGTTCCACGCGCTGCTGTTGGTTCTGGATCCGTTCTTTCAGCGCGTCTTCAACCCGGCGCGAAAGATCATCGGTATACATGCGCACCTCGTTGATGTCGGGTGCAGCGATGATGGCCGCCTGGGTTGGCGTGGCGGCCCGGGCATCAGCCACAAAGTCAGAGATGCTGAAGTCAACTTCATGTCCGACGGCGCTGATAGTGGGGATGGGGCAATGGAAGAGGGCGCGGGCTACTGCTTCTTCGTTGAACGGCCAGAGGTCTTCCAGTGAGCCGCCGCCCCGGCCGACAATCAGCAGGTCGATATCATTTTTATGGGAAAACCAATTGATGGCTTTTACCAGTTGCGGAGCAGCATTAACGCCTTGTACGCTGGCATGATGAAGCAGTATCGTTGCCAGCGGCCAGCGCCGTTGCAGGGTATCGCGGATGTCGTGAAAAGCGGCCCCGGTGGCCGAAGTAATCACCCCGATACGAAACGGAAATTTCGGCAGGGGCTTCTTGTGAATGTCATCAAAAAGTCCTTCATCCTTCAGTTTGGTCTTGAGCTTTTCAAACGCTTTCTGCAAAGCGCCGATGCCGGCCTGCTCCACCGATCGCACAATGAGCTGGTACTTGCCGTGCGGCGGATATACCTGGATATCACCGCCCACAATAATCTGCTGGCCGTCTGTGAGTTCAGTCTCCAGACGCTGGTTCACTCCGCGCCAGATTACACAGGAGAGCTGCGCGTCTTCATCTTTGAGTGTAAAATAGGTGTGTCCGCTTCGGCTGGTAGAGGCATTGCTCACTTCGCCTTCTACCTTAATGTCGAGAAAGTTTCCTTCGAGCAGAGCTTTGATTTCACCCGTCAGTTCAGAGACCGAAAGTGTTTGCGGTGTAAATAGGTCGGATTGAGGCATGGATTTAGTTTTTAGCATGCAGCCGTTAGCTTTCAGCTCCGGAAGGATGTTCTGAAAGCTGATTGCTGATA
>JAFGWN010000085.1 GCA_016937115.1 Balneolaceae bacterium
AATAATTTCAATAAAAATATCCAGGGTAATCCCGGTCCCAAACAAGGCGTATTAAACGGCGCCGACCAAGCCCGCAAAGCCGTACGACAGCGTTATAAAAACGGTGCTGATCTTATTAAGATTACCGCCACCGGCGGCGTGCTAAGCATGGCAAAAAGCGGAACGGCCGCCCAGTTTACCGACGAAGAACTGGCTGCAATTATTGAAACTGCAAACGACTACGGATTTCATGTAGCTGCGCATGCCCATGGAACCGAAGGAATGCAGCGGGCCATTAAAGCTGGTGTTAAAACAATAGAGCACGGCACTTATATGGACGAAGAAACGATGGCGTTAATGAAAGAGAATGGTACCTATTATGTGCCCACCATCATTGCGGGAAAATCAGTGGCCGACTCCGCTAAAATTCCCGGATATTATCCCGAAATTGTACGTCCCAAAGCGATTGCTATCGGACCTAAAATTCAAAATACGTTTGCCAGGGCGTACGAGAATGGCGTAAATATTGCCTTCGGAACAGATGCCGGTGTTTTTGCACACGGCAAAAATGCAAAAGAGTTTGTATATATGACCGAGGTGGGTATGCCGGCTATGGAAGCGATACAATCGGCGACCATCATTCCCGCCCGGATACTTAATATCGCCGATAAAGCCGGATCTCTTGAATCCGGTAAATACGCAGATATTATTGCCGTTGAGGGCAATCCCGTTGACGACATTTCTACACTTCAGGAGGTTCTTTTTGTGATGAAAGAAGGCAAAATCTATAAGCAATAATCCCTTTAGCTAAGCACACGATTTTGTATATTTAGCTTTCAATATTTCAATCCCGATAAGCATCGATACATTTTATGAACATTAAATCAGCGGAAGAATCTTTCCAGGACGTAACATTTGGTGATGACAATTTTGAGCGTTTAATTAGTCATTTAACTGATACCTCAAATAGCAATTCATACCATCTGAGCCTGTTCATTGGTAAATCTGAAGAGCAAAGGCAAAAAGCTGTTCGACGAATTGCCGATGCTACAGATAGAGAAATCCGGGAAATTGATGCCAATGCCATTATCTCTAAGATTGAGTCGGAGACGGTAGAAAACCTGAATATAATCTTTAAAAAGTATGACGCTGAAAATGAGCTTCTTTATTTGAATAACGGCACTCGTCTTTGTGGATCTTACACCGGCTACACGCAATCCAGTGTAAAATATGCGACACCGCAGGAGCGTTACTTTCTCACCAAGGTGCAGAAAACCGGCGGCGTATTTGTCGTTGCGATTGACATCTCAACTGATGCCGATATGACCATCCGGCGGGCAGCCCAGTCTATTGTGAATTTTCCTCCCTCCCAGTCGATGTTCAAAAAACTACTCCGCAAATTGAAAGGTGTTAGCGTACATGGGCATCAGATCAAAACGGAACGCCCTGAACATTACGGTAAAACAACCGGTAATTTTAATGGGTAACCATTTTAAAACTCCCTGTCATCCCGGACTCCAAGCCGGGATGACATTTGGCTGGTAGTGTTGATTAGTATTTTCGTCGAATTTTTAGTTAAGTAGTTGCAGGAGATTCTGAATCAAGTTCAGGATGACACAATGTATTTTTAAAACCAAGATAACAGTAGCAACTCTCAATTATAGTTAAATATTATTATGGCAATTGAAGTTAAAATTGATCGAAGCGGCCGCCGCGGCAAAACGGTGACAATGGTAACCAATATTCAACACAACCCGCAGGTAATTGAAGACCTTGAGAAAAAACTGAAGCAGCAGTGTGGAGCCGGCGGTACCAGCTACGCCAAAACGATTGAAATTCAGGGTGAGCACGTAGATAAAATTAAATCATACCTTCGAAAAGAAGGACACGATGTAAAATAAAAACAGGGATGCTATCAATTAAGTTAGCATCCCTGCCTTAGCTGTGCTGATCACTATAGTGAAACTTTACTTTCGCGCCGCGGGTCAAGATCATAGAGAGATGAAACGGTAGCCTGAACGGTTTTATACCACTCGTTTCCATATTTGTCGTTAATCTCGTAGTAATCATTAAAATCGGGCTTGCGGATCTTCATTTTCCACTCCTGTTTCTTCGCCTTGTAGACCGGCTCCACATGCATCAATTGGTGAAAAAGCACCATCTCTTTGGTTTTAGTATCGAGCATGTCCCACATTTCTCCGGAAATTTCAACCAGGTAATCGTTACCGGAATAGTATTTCACTTCACGCGAAGCCTTCTTGCACTTCGCTGCCCGGTATTTCGACAGGTTGGGATAAACTAAGAAATAGCCGATTTCAGCCGGACCAAAATCGAGGCTTTCCCGTTCAATAATTCGCTCAGCTATTTTCTCAATTTCGGGTGATTCCATCAACTGTTTGTCGCTGTGACTTACCGTATCACCCGGACGCAGCGCATTTAAATCATTTTGGTTACTCATTAAAAAAGATGATTTTTAAAGATTAATTTTTTTCAAAGGCCATAAAGGTATGAGAATGAAAAGCCATTTTCAGCTTTTTTCTTCAATCATTCTGCGAAGGTAATTAATCTGTCCCAAGTGGTAATTCAGATGGCCGTATAAATGTATTAATGCTTCATTTACGGTGGCATCAAACGGAAATTTCCCGGGATAAACGGATTGCAAATCATCTTCATTAAGAGAACTTAAAACAGTATCAATCTCATCTTTCAGTTCTTCAATTTGCTGCAATAATATCTTTTTAGCCAACCCGGTATTTTTAAATTCACGTTCCCGCTCTCTTTTATACCCGGTATTTCCAAGTCCTGAGCCTACAAAATGGCGGAGATTTCCTACTAAATGTTGCGTCAACACACCGCAGCTGTTGATGACACCCGGTTTTCGTTCCCACAAGACATCTTCCGAGATAGCCTCAATTTCAGTGGACAGACGGTTTAAATCGCGTTGATAAAGCTCGTTAAATGATGGTTGCATAGTTGACATGATATTTAAAATTGATTTATTAGAGTCTTTTAATATTAAGAATAATAATTTTCTAATATAATTTTATAAATTAGCTTAATAAACTTGTAATCTATTAATTGAGGTTATTAAAAAATAAAGGGATCACATGAAAGCATTAAAAATTATCGGGATTGTATTACTGGTACTCATCGCACTGTTCTTTTTGATTGGCCTATTATTGCCATCCGAAGTTCATGTTGAGCGTGAGAAAACCTTTGCCGCTCAGCCTGAGGTTGTCTTCAATGAAGTTAACAATTTTAAAAACTGGGAAGACTGGTCGGCCTGGCATCAAATGGCAGATGACATGGAAATCACCTACAGCGGGCCATCCTCCGGAGAAGGTGCCAGTTATAGCTGGACCAGCGAAACAATTGGAAACGGATCGCAACGAATCATCGAAAGCCGTCCCTATGAGCTCATCAGAACAGAGCTGGATTTTGAGGGAGAAGGCATGGGAAAGGGAACATGGAAGTTTACGCCCGTCAACGACAGTACCAAAGTTGTATGGGCATTAGATGCTGATATGGGGTCCGGAATATTCGACAAATATATGGGGTTGTTGATGGATACCATGATTGGTTCAAACTTTGAGCAAAGCCTGGAAGGTATTGAAAAAGAGATCGAAAACATGCCGGCTGATACCTCCACCGTTATGCCAGACAGTACCATGATGGAGGCTGATTCACTGCGGTAATAACTTTTTTCGTTGATAGCACAGGCGTTACTGCCTGTGCTACTCATTTATCTCCTGGCACGAGGGACAAAAGTAAACTTTTCGCCCTCCTGTTTTGTCTTCTTCAATTCGGGTACCGCATTTATGGCAAAAATCTCCTGTTCTGTTATATACGAAATGCCGATACTCCTTACGGGATGCTTTTTCACGTTTTAACGCCTCAACAATTTCCGGATCACTTGTAATGCCACCCGTCTCATAGGATCGCCTGGATAGAAGCCGAGATGCTGCCGCCAGTTTTTCTTTCTCTTCTATACTACACTCCCGAAGTTTTAACGATGGGTTAACGTTGGCATAGAACATAATTTCACTTCGAAGATAGTTTCCTACTCCACTCAAAAAAGATTGATCAAGTAGTAGTGTGGCAAGTTTCCGATTCTGAAAAACCTCATTCTGGTATTGTTCAAATATTATTTCCACGGTTGTATCGGGATGAACCACATCCGGACCAAGCTTTTTCAGGTACGGATGGTCTGCTAATTTTTCTTGTACCAATAACTCAATTTCTGAAGCGGAATACAGCAAGGCTGAATAGGAATCATTATGCAATGCAACCCGCAGGCTTCTGCCCGTATTCGGCTCTGCGCCAGAAGCCACCGTAAACCACTTGCCGTATAATTGGTTATGGCTGTACATACATAAATCACCGTCAAAATAGGTGATCAGCGCTTTTGCTTTTGGTTCAACATGCGCTACCCGCTGGCCTACCAGTAATTTTTCGTAAGGTTTCAATTTGTCGTGGTAGAAAAAGCATTGCGTTATCTCTTTGTCGGCCAATGCCTGGTTTAATTTATCGGCAGTTCGCCAGATTTCGGGACCTTCGGGCATAGAAAATATTTGGTTTAAAAATTCACTCTTATTACAATGGAAATACTTTTATCGTTCAACCTTTATCATGATTCGATCTGTCTTTGCCTTGGTTTTCGGGTATATCTCTATCAACTTGTTTGATGGGTTTATCCGCTTTATTATATCAGTTTATACAAAAAGTGCGTTAGTGCTTTCGGGTGTCGCGCAATTGCCGAACACGCTTTTAGCATATGCAATAACCGCAGCCGGATTTTTATTTGGTCTAATCGGCGGATTTCTGACTTGCAGTATTGCCGGCGGAAAACCTAAAATTGAAATATTATCACTGATTATCCTAATCGTAGCATCTGGCCTATTTACCTATTACTTTACAGGAAACAACGAACCGGTCTGGTATTTGATTACTGCTCCTTTATTAAAAATAGCCGGTGTCTATCTTGCTTATACTCTCTTTGTAAAACAACATCAATCTCTAAAAGATAATACCTGATGAATTTTCGCATCATTATATTGGCATTCATTACCTTGTTTTTGCTATCCGGCTGCTCTGCGGATGAACCTACCCAAGTAGAAATGATAGAGCCGCCTGCAGGCCAAAATAGCCATTTGCCCTTTTTAACAACCGATCAATCTGGTACCGTATTTCTATCGTGGGTTGAGACCGATACCGCACAAGATCAATCAACGCTGCACTATTCAAAACTGAATCAAACTAAATGGACTGCTCCCAAAACGATAGCTACCAGTGATCAATGGTTTGTCAACTGGGCGGACTATCCTTCTATCCTCGCTGATAGCAGTAATATTTTTGCAGCTCATACCCTTCAAAAAATTCCGGGAAACACCTATTCATATAACGTGAATATTCACCTAAAAGAAGACACCTCCTGGGGTAATCCTATTACACCCCATACCGACGGCACCGCTACCGAACACGGCTTCGTTTCTATGATACCGTGGCAAAGTGATATCCTGGCTATTTGGCTTGATGGAAGGCGAACCGAAAATCGCGCCGAAAAAGAGTATTTTGATCTCAACAAGGCCATGACCCTGCGCTCGGCAATGATCAACCGAAGTGGCAAAATAACGCAACGTAAATTAATTGATAACAGCGTGTGCGACTGCTGCAATACATCGCTGGCGCAAACATCAAAAGGCCCTATTGTAGCTTACCGAAATCGAACAAATGATGAAATTCGTGATATTTATGTGAGTCGTTTGGTCGATGGAGAATGGTCGGAGCCCACCGTGGTATTCCCTGATGAATGGAACATAGCTGCATGTCCGGTTAACGGCCCCGCTATCGCTGCACATGATGCCACCGTAATTGTCGCCTGGTATACCGCAGCCAATGAGAAACAACTTGTTAAAGCAGCCGTATCATCTGATTATGGTAAAACCTTTTCAGAGCCAATCACCATAAATGATAATAAACCTATTGGCCGGGTTGATGCAGCTATCAACGAACAAGGAAAAGCTTTTATTAGCTGGATGGAGCAATCGGGGCAGCAAGCACTATTAAAGATAAAAGCAATAATAATAAACCAGGATAACAGCAGCGTTAAAACAGTCGATATTGCGCAAATGAACCCATCCCGGAAAAGTGGATTTCCTCAGATGGAATTAGCAAGCGAGAACCTGGTATTTGCGTGGACGCATATTGACAGTTCCGGTACGTTCTTGAAAACAGCGCAGGTTCCTGTTTCAAGCATTGAATAATCTCAATTCAGTTTCTGGCTAATCCGTCAATTTCCGCTATCGGCTTTTTCCTCCACTCCGACAGTTGAGACAAGATCACGAACCGAACTTCATCCGTTAATTTTTCCAAGTCATTCACCTCTAACTTTTTGGTTGAAATAGGCTCCAGAACTTTCAGTTTGATATGCCTGGCGGTTCCAAACTTCCAGCTTTTTTTGGGTAAACAATTTTGAGTGCCGTCAATAACCAACGGTAAAATTGGAACATTTTCTGTTACCGCCAGCTCAAAAGCCCCCCGGGCAAATCTGTTTAGTTTTCCTGTTCGCGAACGGGTCCCTTCCGGAAAGAAGATAACGGAACAATTCTGCTCTAAATAATGACGAGCCTCACGAAATGTCATCTCCTTGCGATTCCGTGATCGTCTATCGACGGCAATATCGCCGGCCATCTTCATCATCCAGCCCAATAGCGGTACATCAAACAATTCCTTTTTAGCCACCCATTTCATTTCCCAGGGAATGTTTGATATTAATGGGATATCTGCCTGGGACAGGTGATTGCATACAATTACATACGGGCGGCGATCATCAATATCTGTCTTCCCGGTTATGGTTAAATTCCAATTTGGGTTAATGCGTGAAATAGCTTTACCCAGTTTTCGGAAAAGACGTCCCGTTTTGTAACGCGCAGGGTCGCGGTCAAACAATCGCTGAATAGCTATGAGCGGAAGCCAGATTAAAAGAAGAGCCAGCACGCCACCCCAAATCAGCACCGACTTAAAAGCGTCCATTACTTTGCTCTTATTTTTGGAATCATGCTTTTGATGATACCCCATACGCCTTTTGCCGGTTTACGCACCCGTTTATTGCGTTCAACGGCTTTCTCAATGATATCCGGCTGAAATATATCGATCTCTTCTTGTACCCGGGCCGGGCCGTACGTCCTGGGCGGCGTTTCGTTAATGTTTTTGCGATGGTCTGAAGTTGATCCTTTATTACGAGAAGCGGAGCTTTCGGATGGCCTTGACTGTTGATTCTTTGATGGATCGTTTTCTTTCTTGTCCGGAGCAGATTTTTTCTGCTGGCTTTTTGTAGTCTTTTGCCCGGCACTTTTCTGCGCTTGCTGTTTTGAGGGTTTAGAATCGGTTTTCTTGGATCCTGGCCGCTCTTTTTGGGGCTTTGGTCTGGGTGCAGCCTGTTTTGATTCAGATGGTGATTTGCCTTTTGATTTTTCAGCTTTCTTTCCAGGCAGCGGCATCTCTTTCAGCTGATCTCCAACGACATTTTCGATCGCCTGGAAATATTTTTTAGCCTTCGGGTTCACCAAGGTTATAGCCGTACCCGTTTTGTCATAACGGCCGGTTCGGCCAATACGATGGATATAATCTTCGGGATTATTTGGAACGTCAAAATTGATAATCACCGAAATGTTATCGATATCAATACCACGCGACAACACATCTGTGGCTACCATGACCGGAAACTGTTTGTTCTTAAACGCTCTGAGCGCTTCATTACGTTCTTGCTGGCTGCGGTCGCCATGCATACTTACGGCTTTTACACCCCGTTTTTTCAGCGTCCGTTCCAGCTGGTCCGTCCCCCGTTTTGTTGCGGTAAAAATCAAGGCGGTCTCCCACTCCATGGTATCAAACAGATGCTCAACAAGTTTTACTTTCTCATTCTGTGAAACAAAGTACACTTGCTGGTCAACGCTATCTGCCGGTTTTGAAGCTTCAATAGCTATCGTAACCGGATCTTTCATCACCTTGTTAACCATTCGCTTTAATTCGTTTGGAAGCGTAGCAGAAAACAGGAGAGTTTGCCGCTGCTCGGGCACACTTTTTATGATTTTGGTAACATCAGGAAGAAACCCCATATCCAGCATGCGGTCGGCTTCATCCAAAACCAGGTAGTTAATATGACTGAAGTCAATATTCAGGATATTCATCTGGTCGAGCAGCCGTCCGGGCGTTGCCACTATAATATCAACTCCTGCCCTGATGGCCTTGGCCTGTTCCGAAAAGTCACTCCCGCCAATTACTATAGCTGATGTAATACCGGTATGATACCCAATCGCAAAAATCTGTTCATCAATCTGCTGGGCCAGCTCACGCGTGGGTGAAAGGATAAGGGCTTGGGTGTGATCGTTCTTGTTTTTCAGAATTTTCTGCAAAAGCGGAATAACAAACGCGCCGGTTTTACCGGTGCCCGTTTGTGCAGAGCCCAGCACGTCTTTGCCCTGTAATACAAGCGGGATGCTCTGTTCCTGAATCGGTGTGGGCTCTTTGTAGCGCAAATCATTCAACCCAAGATAAATGGTCTCTTTTAAATCAAAATCTTTAAAACTGCTCAACGTAAGTATTGATTAATTGATATTGATGCGAAGCTAAATATAGCCTTGTTTTCGTAAAGAAACGACTATTTTGCCAAATTGATTAGCTTTAAACTTAAATTTTTTATCACCTTGAAAAATGGATACCTTCATGAATCAATAAAACATATTAAGTAAAAATTATTTTATACAATGATCCATCAAAAATTAACTTTCAGTATTGTTGCCTCTGTGATGATGATTGCAATGATCATAACCGGTTGCGACTCTGATTCATTTGAAGGAGAGGCTGATCTTGAATCTAATATCGATAGCGTAAGTTATGCTTTTGGCTTTTTAAACGGACAGCAGCTAAGCCAGCAAGGGATGAGCGATCTTGATCCTGAGCTGTTTGCCAAAGGTATGCAGCAAGCTATGAATGAAGACTCTTCCCAAATTAATAAAGACACGCTTCGATCCCTGCTGCAATCCTATCAGATGAAGGCCCAGGCGAAAGCACAACGCCAGCGTGCGGCCGAAGCACAGGAAAACCAAGAAGCAGGCGAAAAATTTCTTGCTGAAAATAAGACAAAAGAAGGCGTTCAAACAACCGAAAGCGGCCTGCAGTACAAAGTTCTCGAAGAGGGATCGGGTGCAAGTCCTACTGCTGAAGATACTGTAACAGTGAATTATAAAGGCACCCTTCTAAATGGTGAAGTTTTTGACAGTTCCTATGAACGCGGTCAGCCAGCTGACATCCCACTTAATCGTGTAATTCCCGGCTGGACCGAAGGCATTCAGCTGATGAAGGAAGGTGGAAAGTATAAGTTCTGGATCCCCGGTGACCTGGCATACGGACCCAACCCTCGTCCCGGCGGACCTATCGGACCCAATGAAACACTTATTTTTGAGGTAGAACTGATTGAAGTGAAGTAAATATCACTTTTAAAATGACTATGTGTTCCGCCCCGTATATAGCTTTTGTACGGGGCGGAATTTTTTATTCAAGTCCCTGCTGAATAAGGTTGAAGAGTTCTTGCTTTCCGTCCTCAAATTTTTGTTTGTAATCTTCCTGGCTCCTTTTAATTACCTCAAAAGCCTCCTCTCTTCCATAGATATCCGTAATTTCGCACTTCTGATCTCCGCTCGTGTTCGGCATTTCCTTGTATGTTAAAAAATAGTGCCGAAGACGTTCAATTAAATCACTGGGCAATTGATAAATGTCGTCCATTTTCCCATAAAGAGCATCTCCTTTCATTACTGAAATAATTTTATCATCGGCTTCTTCTCCATCAATCATACGTAAACCGCCAATGGGTTTGGCATCCAGAATGAGATCACCGTGGGGAATGTTTCGTTCGGTTATCACACAAACATCCAGCGGATCGCCATCTCCTGTGATGCCTTCTCGACGTGTTTTTTCCATACAGTATGCACCCACAGATTCACCGCAGTAAGTTTGTGGTACAAAACCGTACGGAAAGGGACAAATATTAGAAAAACGCTGGGGGCGATCCACCTTCAGATATCCGGTCTCTTTATCCAGTTCGTACTTCATGGTATCGCCTGGTACAATTTCAATAAATACGCGTACAACACCGGGTGCTTCTTTCCCTACGGATATGCCGTGCCAGGGATGGGGCTTGGAAAAAAGTTTTGAAAGTTTTAGAAAACGAGTGATGTCTTTTTTATCCATATACTATCTTTGTTTTTGAAAAGTGATATAATTTAGTATATAGACAATTAAAGAAAAGCAAAAGGCTAAAAAATAGCTCAAGCCGGCTATCAACCGGCCTGAGCTTATACGTTGGCTTTTTCGGGGTACAACTTCTTAAGTCAGTATATCAAAATCATTTCGTCTTCACTTATACTAACTGCGATCTCATTACTTTGTTCCAAATTAATTTATAAAAATACTTGTGGTTGTAAATTACTATGAAACATAAAGTTAGTCTGACTTTACGACGGTTTATTATAAAAAAGCCGTCCCAACTATAGCCGGGACGGCCTCAAAAATTGCGCGAATTTATTTCAGATTATCACGAGGCAAGGTTTATAAGAATCAACAACCTTGTATAAGCCTGTGCCTCGGCTTCACCGGCATCGGTAAAGTTTGTATCAACAATGCCTTCAACGCCTGTTGAAAATGCACTATATGCACTGAGCATCGTATTAAGATCGGCCGTGGCATCTAACGTAGACTCCAGTGTGGTCTTCAACCCGGCAGAACCACTAATAGCCGTGTTGGCATTAACAAACGCGCTACCGTTTACCGATGAATCGCTATTAAGGGCAGCCTGAACATCTTCATTGAACTGAACAAAAAATGAATCGATCTGTTCTTTCGAAGCATTGGTTGTACTGCGAATTTCGGCCTGCAGTGTAGCTCCGGCATCGGCAAGGGCATCAATGGTACTGTCTGAAGCCTCCAGCACTTCTGCTTCGGTTCGGACAGCCGCATCAACAGCTATAGAAGCGAGGTAATAAGCCTGCTTGCGCACTTCTGACTGTGCATCGGCTGACAGGCTTGAACTGTTTTTAACCAATACACGTGCACCAAAATCGGCTGCTTCAGCAACAGCCCATGCTTCCACTCCAGCTTCTAATTGAGCATTGGCTACGGCTTGAAGAAAGGCTTCAAAAGCGGCTTGTTGCTCTTCGGTACTTGTTGCAGCATGCAGCGCCGTTGCCAGTTGCACTTGTGCTTCTTGTTTAATTTGCACGATCTGGTCACGCTGTTCCTGGCTGATTTCTACTCCTTTTTCAGCATAAAACCGGGCTTTTGCCTCTGCTGATGAAACCAGTGCGGCAGCGATATCCGTAGCATTTTGAGCATTGCTTTGAATGTCGGCAGCAATGTCGTTTTTCACGGTTATTTCTATATCAGCCTTGGTAACAACGCCAGCATTTCCATTTGCTACAAGATTTTGAAATACCTCAGCCTCGGCAGACGATTCAAAAGAGATCGGCTGTACTGTAAAACTGCTGCCGTTTTGTACGTTCCCGGTCACAAATGCCTTGGCGGTTTCGCCTTCGCTTTCAGCGACGATTACAATGCGACTGGCGGCATCTGCAGCAGCAGAGACGTCAACCTGGAGGGTATACTCCCCTTCGGCATTCGTTTCTGCTTGTGCATCGCCGATGGTTTGCAGCTCGCCGTCTGCCGTAACATGGGCTGCAGTAACAACGGCTCCTTCAACAGCACTGATATTATCAGCATCTTTGTTGGCTTCGGATTGCTGGCTGCTGGTATTTTCAACCTTGCCGTTAAACGTAGCTTTATTGGGATCTTCCATGCCTCCTGTTGAGGAGTCGTTACAGGCGACACCTAAAACACATAGAGAAAGGATTAATAATAAATTTTTCGGTGATAGTAGTCTCATGGTAAATAATTTTTAAGATTTGTGGTAACATCATCTTTAAATTATCTACCAAAATTAATGTTTCAAACCTGAGTAAATTCACTTTTAAATCCCTTTCAGGGAATATAGAAGCCTGAATATAAAACTAAATCCTTGTTATTTATCCGATTGATAACAAGCTCTTAAAACAGTATTAGTTGCCTCTACATTGGAATTATGATGAAGACCATAAATAACTTTTTAATCCCGAATTTCGTGCAAGAAGATGCTCAACCCCTTTACAAAACACCGTACCCGACCCCAGAATAGCAACTGATTTTCGTGCCCTGGTGACGGCCGTATACAATAATTCACGACTCAGTATTTTTGATTTTGCATCGGGTAGTGCCAGCCATACATTTTCGAACTCTGATCCCTGACTCTTGTGCACAGTTAATACAAAGGCCGTGCTGAAGTCGGTCAACCGGGATGGCGAAAATCCCCGCACGGAGTCATTAATTTTAAAAAACACCTTCTTATTTCCATCTGAATCCCGTGCACAAATGCCCAGATCACCGTTACTAAGTCCCAGTAAATAATCATTGCGGTTAATAATTACGGGCTTACCCGTGTACCATTCATCATAAGGAGATATCAACCCCTCATTTTTAAGTCTCTCCTGAATCTGTCTGTTCAAAAGATCTGTACCCCACATACCTTTGCGATGCGGGGACAATATTTGAAATTGACCATACATTTCAAGCATATCTTCCGGTGATTCTGCACCCCGTAACGATTTAAACCTTGTAGCTGTCTGCTCACCAATCATTGACAAATAGCTGGCATACGAATCTGCCTGAATTAGTGTGGCATCCGGCAGTGAGGAGTCAGTTAAAATTGCACGAGCCTGTTCGACCTCCCCATTATTAATAGCTCGTGCTAAAAGCCCGATACCGCTTGATTCTTCAAACCGGTAACTTTTTTTAAGAAGGATAATATTGTCAATTAATGGTTTTGAGCCAACGGTGATGTATTCATCGGGAATTGAAATTGAAATATTTCGAAGCAGCGCTGCCATATCATCACTCATCAAATTGGATGTATAATCGCCGCAGATATCGGCCATAACGGCCCCCGCTTCTACGGATGAAAGTTGATCTTTATCCCCCAAAAGTATCAGTTTTGCCTTACCCGGTAGTGCATTCATCACGCTGTTCATTAATGCCTGATCAATCATCGAGGCCTCATCGATAATAACAACATCACACGGTAATGGATTATCTTTATCATATTTAAAATGAGAAGAGTAACGCCGGGCCCCCAGTAACTGATGAATCGTCACGGCCTCACCCGGGATGGCTTCCTGGATTTCATTGCCAATATTTAAAGCAGTTTTGGCTTCTGTAATCGATTCTTCCATTCGGGCAGCCGCTTTGCCGGTAGGAGCAGCCAGTGCAATGACAGGCCACCGTCCCTGGCGCTCATGTTGTTCCAAAAGCAGCGCCAACAGCCGCACGATAGTCGTAGTTTTTCCCGTTCCGGGTCCGCCGGAAATAACCGTAAACCGGTTATACACAGCCGCTGCTGCAGCTACTTTTTGCCAATTGGGTTCAACGCTTTCACTATTAGAAAAAAGTCGTGATATGCCATTCGAAAGCAGTTCAGCATCGACCGTTAAATCTTTATATTCTGCACGGCTAAGAATATGTTTTACAAGATTCTGCTCAAAACTCCATGATTTGTGGAAATACAAGCGGTTATCATCATCTAATATAAGCGGTTTAAAGTCGCCCGGCTGGCCAACTGCATAGCTTTTTTTCAGCGTAGAAATCCATTTATGAAGTGACGCTGTAACAGGTTGCTCCACATTTGATGCCTCATCAAAAAGTTTCTGTCCAGCGTATTCTTCAAGCCGAATACAGACATCCCCCTCCTGATAGGTTTTGCTCGTGAGACAAGCCGCCCAAATCACACCTTCATCAATTCCTGGTTCAACGTCCATAAGAAACCGGCAAAACTCCACATCAATCGGGCTAAGAAATTCTTCATCCTGCAATGCCGACAGGTTTTGTAAAATGGCCTTATCCATCACGATTCCCTCCGTAAAAACTGATCTAACGCCTTGATACATGTTTTGTCAGGGCGATCGTAAAAAATGCCTTCTCTTCCCTCTTTGTTCATGCCTCTCAGAAATAAATAAAAAGCTCCACCCATATGTTTCTCATAGCTGTAGTCTGCTAACTTGTTTTTTAAAAATCGATGTAACGCCACCAGATAAAGATGATACTGGACATCATACATCGCTTCCCGCATCTCGTCTTGTAGTTTTTCTGTACTATAATCACGTACCGTGCTCCCAAGGTGATTGGTTTTGTAATCAAGAATATAAAACCGGCCTCCAAACCGGAAGGTAAGATCAATAAACCCTTTCATAAACCCTTCTGCAGCGAACCCGTTTAAAGAGGATGGTATTGAAGTATCGGGACGAATAACCGACAAGATCTCTTTCAACACTACAGGGTTTGTCGTAAAATAGAACTCCAGTTCAGCAATCATCTCTTTTGGATTGAGAACTGCAAGTGTCAATGCCGGATCCTCTTCAAGTAGTGGCTTCGAAATAACCGTGCCGAGCATCCTTTTTACGATAGGCACCCAGCGATCAGCAATATCCTGCATTTGGAGATTTTTAAGTATTTCCTCTTCCCATTCTCTGGATTTATTAAAATCAATGTTTTCAAATATATGATGGACAGCCGTACCGGGATTGGGCCCTTTTGGGAACTCAAATATCGATGGGGAGACTGTACTCCGGGAAGCTTCTTCTTGCCGCTGTTCAAATGGTTCCTCAAAATATGCAAGATAATCCATATCATCATGCTCGCCTCTAATTAATGAAGAGAAGCTTGATATTTGATGACCGCCAGCCAGTGGAACAGCGGGGCCAAACGATCGTTCATGCAGCGCAGTGGTCGTACTTGTAGCAGTATACGTACCTGCCGGTATTGTATTAACATCAATAACGGGTGCTTCAATAAACGAATGTGCTGCAATCTTTTGTATACCCGACTGATACAAGGCCGGGTCACTTTCATCAAACTTTTGGCCCTTAAATATCGATGCCTCTAAACTTTTAAACGACTCATGCTGGGGTAAAAACAAAAAGCCAAGGGGCGAATGCGCTGACTGTTTGGCAGGCGCCCAATTCATCACGCATTTATATTGTGCCCGTGTAATAGCAACATAAGCCAGCCGTATTTCTTCCGCTAATTCTTCCCGTGCTTTTAAATAGCGCTTCTCTGCACGATCGGGATCCGTTTTTCCACGGAAATCGAGATATGTTTTGGTTCGGTCATCCGGGTCATGATAAACAATCGGACCACCATAGTCGTTATCCTGGCGCACGTACCATAAAAACGGACAGAAAACGATGGGATACTCAAGTCCTTTGCTCTGATGAATGGTGACAATGTTTACAAGGTTTTCATCACTCTCCAGCCGAAGCTGTTCTTCTTCGTTTTCGGCGGAATCTTCATTCATCTTCCTCAGCAACCATTTCAAAAGACTGTGCATCCCTGCCTTGCCCCGCTGCTCTTCTTGCTGTATAAGTTCACCAAGGTGAATGAGATTCGTTAGTATCCGTTCCCCATTTTGCAGCTGCATTACCTTTTTCGCAATATTCGCCTGATGCATCAGTGAACGAAACATGAAAGAAAACCCATGATTCTGCCACCTGGCATGCCAATCGGCGAATTGGCCAATGGTCTCAACCCATTGCTGTTCATCTTTTTGCAAGTTAAACAGTTTATTAGCCCGATACCCAAACATTGAAGAAGCAAGAGCAGCAATTACCAACGGTTCGCTGGCCGGCTCAGCCACTGCTTTAAGAACTGTATAGAGTTCTGCTGCTTCCTCACTTTTAAATACGTTTTTACGGCCTTGCGTGACACTTTTAATGCTTCGTTCTGCAAGCGCCTTCTTTATTTTTGTGGCCTGGAAATGATTGCGAACCAACACCGCAATGTCGCGTGCTTCTACAGGTCGGGTGCCAATTTTTGCCTGTCGTTCAAGAAACTGATGGATCTTAAAAGCCGTATCTGCAGCAGCATACTCATTGGCCGTGCCAATATTTAAGGGATATTCTTCCCCGGGAACCGTAAGCTGCCGTATTTCTAAAGGCACATCTTTTTCACCACCAATCGTCAATTTTCGGGGTGATTTGATACCCGGCTGTACAGGTTGGTACGGAATATTTTCAAGGATAAACGGATTAGCATGGTTATTAAATAAAGCATTTATGCCATCAATAAGCGTTGGGACCGACCGATAATTATGGTCCAGGTTATACCTGTTGCCGGATGGAGCATCATCTTTAGCCTGCAGGTAGGCAAATATATCGGCTCCCCGAAATCCATAGATCGATTGTTTTGGATCACCAATCATAAATAGTGCTGCATCGGAATGACCCCAATAAATCATTTTGAATATTCGGTATTGAACAGGGTCCGTATCTTGAAACTCATCCACCAGTGCAACCGGATATGCCTTTCGAATATTGTTACGAAGCTGAGTGCCCCTCTTGGAATTTGCAAGTGCATTTTCAAGCCCAACGAGCACGTCATCGTAAGAGAAGACCTGCAGTTCTTCTTTTCTTTCCCGGAGGCTTGAAGAAAGGTCATCAAAAAGTATGCGCTTGTAATACACATCAAAATCGTGCAGCGATTCAGCAACAGCAATATATTCATCAACCTTCTTGAAAAACGAATGTTGCGGCGGGGGTTCAGTTGCAGATTTGGTCGTGTTTTCATCAATTATTGACTGACCGAATTTTACAAATTGCTTGAAGAAATCGATCGGAGCCACGCCGTCTCGCATCCATGCACTCATGGAATTTCCCCACGTTGGAAGAGAGTTTTTGGGATATCTATTACCATTCATCTGATCACCTCCAAGCAATGAAATAATATGATCTCCCTCCTTTGCCCACATTGCTTTCAGATCTTCAAATAAATCGGTGAGTGTACCAGCGGCTTCCTCATATTTTGCAAGATCCATTGGTTTGGGCAGAACATGGAGATAAGGCTTGCCAAAATGACCTTTCAGTTGATTCAGAAGCTTTTCAGGGCCATACCCCTTGTCCATCAAATACTTGAGCAGCGGGCGTTGGAGAGGGTCATCAGAATACATTTTAACCGTCTTTCGCCAGTAATCATCCACTAATTCAGCGATAAGCGCCGAATCATCGCCGATAAGTTCAGCTTCAAACGGTGCTCCGCTTGCAAAAGCCCACTCCTGCAGTGCATGCTGACAAAAAGCATGAATAGTAAAAACAGCGGCCTCATCAAATGCATGAATAGCCTGATTCAATTTTTCAATTGCCCGGTCTTTATCTGTAACCTCTTCCTTTAGAGCATACAGGAATGAATCTTCATCAATTCCCTCCCCTTTTAATACCCGAACCGATTCCCGAAGCCGTTTCATCAGGCGATCACGCAATTCCTTGGTCGCTGCTTTGGTAAACGTTACCACTAAAATTTCGTCAACGGTCTTATCCGTCTCGATGATAGCACGAACATATAGAGAGGCAATGTTATACGTTTTCCCCGTCCCGGCGCTGGCCTCGATAAGATGAGTTCCTGCAAAGGGGACATCAAATGGCTGTAAAGGCTTCACCCTGTACCCTCCTCTTCTTTATTTAAAACCTTAAGAAAAGGATTCCAGAACGATGTAGAAATGTTTTTAAATTTTTCTTCTATATAACTGTCCTCCAATGATTTAATAGATCCTATCAAACATCTGTTATAAGCATCCTTTCCTTCATTAATATAGCTATAGTTGTTAATCCATTTTCTTTCAGCGGCCTTCATAGCATCTTCTTTATCTTTTCCCTCTCGGGATAACATTTCTGCATAAGCAAAAGAAGATTCCGGAAAAAAGTTGATGCTTTTTTGCAAACCCATCCAATAATAGTTTAATAAAGAAGTGAGCAGCTTATGTGAATTAGCTAAAGAAGGTAAAACAGTAACTTCAACAGACTCGTGACCTTCAAAGGTGAAAAGCCGGGTGGTTCCGGAATGATTATCGGGTCTTTCTATTTGAAACAATAGATGTTTAATCCAAAGTTCAATACGATCTTTGGCGCGTAATTTTCCAAACCGATAAAACAACTGCTCTTGTTCATAAACCTGATCAAGCCGGCCAAATAAATGGAAATCATCGATCTCAATTTCTATCTCCACAGGTTCCAGCTTTTTCTGGTTGAACCTTTCTTTTATCAGGCTACCAAATTGGCGCACTTGCTCCATTTCTTTTTCAAAAATCTGGTTACCCGGCCAGTTTTCGGGTAACCGGTCTTGCGCAAAAATCAACTGACGGTGCAAGTGTAAGGGCTTATCTTGTAAATAACGATCCAGCAGCTCCTGCCCAATGGAGTATTTCCCAAGCCCATCCAACGTAAACATTTCGCGGTCTTCATCCGGAACCGTTTCGGTACCAAGATAAATGCCAAGCCGCTGCTGTAGGAAGAAACGTGCAGGATGCTGAAAGAAGGAAATAAGTTCACCTGCCGACAACTGCCTAAATGATTTATCGGGCTCTGGTAATGGTTGATCTATGAACGCCCCTTCAGAAGTATCCGATCCTAAAAGTTGCTCTGCTACCTTCCTATTTTTTGATGAAAAACTAAATAACCTGTCATCATTTTTTTCAAAATACTTAGTACTAAACGCATGGAGCCTATGCTTTTGTATTAATTTATCTACATCTATTTTATATTGATCTGCAATATAATCTATTACTTCTCGTAGAACTACCGAAGGAGGAAATTCTACCTCTTTCTTATTGCTTTGACCCACAAAGCTAAAGTATAATACCTTTTCAGCAGCAAGCATTGTTTCCAAAAATAGCTGGCGGTCATCCCTGCGGGGTAGTCGGTCGCCTTCTTCTGGATACTTGGCGATAAGGTCAAATTCACTTTTAGCTTTTGCAGACGGGAAAACGCCGTCATCCATACCAATCATACATATAACCTTGGCCGGAATACTGTGCATTTGTACCAGTGAGCTAAAGGTAACACCGGCACCGGCCCGGCCCCCTCCTGTGCTTTTCTGATCAATAAGATCAAAAACATGCTTTTTAAATATCCGGAATGAAACCGTGCGGTCAAAACCGGCACGATTTGCCTGTTCGCCGACCCTGCCGAGCTGCTCCCGCAACCACTGTACCTGATGATAATGTGCTTCTTTTTCCGAAAAAAACTGTGAAAGCCAACCAATCAATAAATTACTCCATTCTTCTGGTGATAATGACTCTTCTGTCTTCTCATGCCAATGAAATAAACAATTTAAAAGATGAGAGAAATTGCCCAGAAGCCGCGCATCATCAGCTTTCTGGATCTCATCAAAAGGGTAAATATTGTTGAATAAAGAATCTTTGGTTGAATCCATGGCATAACCCGACATCATCCGGTATAACCCGGATCGCCAGGTAAAACTATTTGACCGGGGCAGTCCCAGTTCCGTTTTATGGTCACCGTCAATTCCCCACCGGATATTATTCCCTTCAATCCATCGCTCCAACATGTTTACATCATCTTCGCTAAATGAAAAAGCATCCCGGACGGGTTCAAAATCCAACAGGTCCATTACATCCGTTACCTTAAACCGGCTGTCAACAATATCTAAAAGCTTTTTAAAACCTATATTTATAAGATGGGCAGAACCTGTAGAATCCGTCAGATGATACGGTATTTCGGGCATTCCCTGTTCAGGTGCCCCAAAAACGGCATCAACAGTAGGAGCGTACTCTTCCATTTGGGGTGACACAACCAGAATGTCGGATGCTTCCAGACTCGTATCTTCATTTAATAGGTTCAGAAGCTGATCGTACAACACTTCCACTTCCCTGCGTGCACTGTGGCAGGAATGCACCTGAATGGAATTATCCAATCCAACATGTCTATTAGTTGCATTATTCCTGATGAGATCATTTTTCAAAACATCGAAAAGGCGCTCATTTGGGGGCTGAGACTTCTGCTCAACTTGTATCCACTCATTCGCTATCCTGGAACTTTTTACATGGTCTTTTATACGTTTTTTGAAACTGCGTCCACTTTTTCCAAGAGAATTAATCAGCATGTTGTCGCAGTTTTCAGAAATATTCATCAAGTAGAAATGGACATCTATGTTTTCCGATAGCTTTAGAAATACTTCCAAATATGGCTTCGGCATTTCTGTAACACCAAAAACTGAAATACGGGGCGGCAATTCATTGATGGATATGGCTTGGTCATTAAACTCTTTTATAAGTTGGTTTTGTAGCTCTGCCCGATGGTTCCATTCTCGTTTATTCTTACCATGCCAATGCTGTATCAGCTTTCTCCATAACTTGGCCTGCCACTGTTCAGAAGAGTCCGTTGTTTTATATACCACGCTATCCTGTTCCCATCCACGAAGCATTTTGGGCCTGTAGGTTAGATATTGATCAAACACATCGGCAATACGGGTAGCCAGATTCCAGCAGCGGATTTCCTGTTTCTGCGAATCATCGCTTTCAATATAGCGGTGCAATACCGGAAGTGATTCTTTTACACCTGACCGCAGAATATCAAAAATAGCCCAGGTCATCGGCCAGCGTTCCGATGGCAGGTTCTCGGGAATATCGGAATCCATAGTGCGGAGTACGTGCCAAAATACTTCGGCCGGAAATTTAAATTGCAGGTTTGCTGCAATCCCCTCCTTTTCTGCGATATGAAGTGAAAGCCATCGGGCCACTCCATAGTTTTGAACTACAAAAAGTTCCGGAACTAATGGATTTTGGGGAGGTGTATGCCGAAACTCATCCAACAGAGCTTCCGCCAGAATTTGTAATTGGGTTCCCGTGTAAACTTTGAGCATTAACGCCCTGAAAGATTTAACTCCAATTTCTGTTTTTCATTTGTATATCCAATATCATATAAATATCAATGAAAATTAAGTCAAAGTTGCTTGTTTTATCCTTTGGATATTCTTTTAACGAAAAGTGTTTTAGATCACTGCCCCAAAAAAGTGCCTCTTGGTTGAGATGCCTTTTTTAATTACGAATTTTTTATCAGGAAAAAACTAAGAATATCGGCTTAATTTAATTCATTATTTCTTGTAATTTAAAAGCTGACTATTAACAATGTTTCAAGCAAGAAATAAGCCGCATAACCGTATCACAATTCGATGAACAATACCTATTTTGAGCTTATTGACCAAACCTATGAGTTCCCGCAAAACAGCTTTAACCTCAAAAATGATTACCTCAACTTTAATGGCATAGCACTCAATAAGCTGATTGAGAAGTATGGCACCCCTTTCAAGCTTACTTATCTTCCAAAAATTGGTACGCAGATTAAAAAAGCCCGGACGTTCTTTAGCAAAGCTATTGATGAACACAACTATAACGGGAATTACGAATTCTGCTATTGCACCAAGTGCTGTCATTTTCATCATGTCATTAGTACAGCATTGAAAGAAGACGTATCACTCGAAACATCCTCTTCATTTGATATTGATCTCATCAAAAGCCTGCATAAGCAAAATAAAATAGACACCTCCATTAAAATCATCCACAATGGTTACAAAACGGATGCCTATATCGCTAAAATTGGCGATTTGCTAAATGCCGGATTTGAAAACTCCATCACCGTGCTTGACAACATGGAAGAACTTTCACAGCTGGAACAACTGGAAACCGACAAGCCAATTAAAATAGGGCTGCGTATTTGCATTGATGAAGAACCCAAAGCTCATTACTACACTTCCAGGATGGGAATCAACAAACGGAAAATTATCGATTTTGTTAAAGATCGTATTGTAGACAATCCCAATGTTGAATTGGTGATGACCCACTTTTTCGTTGACTCCGGCATTGCCGATAACTTCTACTACTGGGGTGAATTCCAGAAAGCCACAAGTCTTTTTGTGCAACTTAAAAAGTTGGTGCCTTCAGTTCATGCACTGAATATCGGCGGTGGATTTCCGATCTGCAATAAGCTCGATTTTGAATACGACTACGGCTACATGTGCAGCGAAATAGTGCGCAATATTAAAGAAACATGTACCAAGGCCGGCGTAGAAGAACCTGATATTTATACCGAGTTTGGAAAATATACCGTTGGGGAAAGCGGAGCCGTTATTTTTAAAGTACTGGAACAAAAGCAGCAGAATAACAGCGAACTCTGGTACATCATCGACAACAGCTTAATGAATACAATCCCCGATGCCTGGTCGATTGATGAAAAGTTTATTTTACTGCCGCTCAACAAGTGGAAAAATAAATACCAGCGTGTAAATATCGGCGGTATCAGTTGTGACCATTTGGATTACTACAACTCAGAGTTGCAGAACCAGCCGATACTGCTGCCCGAATATTCAAACGATGACAATGAGCCGCTGTATGTAGGCTTTTTTCACACCGGGGCCTACCAGGAAGCGATCAGTGGCTACGGCGGTATCAAGCACTGCCTTATTCCATCACCAAAACATATTGTCGTAGATTACGATGAAGACGGAAATCTGGTTGATTATATCTACCGCGACGAGCAAACGGTGGATAACATGCTAACTATTTTAGGCTACAACGATGAGTAAACAACCTGCTTTTGGCGGAATAGAAAATGATTTTACAGAATATGAACACGCTCATATTCTGTTGCAATCCATTCCTTACGACGGTACCAGCACATGGGGCAAAGGCGCAGATGAAGGATTTAAAGCATTCCTGGAAGCGGCTGAACACTTGGAGCTATACGATATCGAAACCGATTCAGAGGTGTATCGGAAAGGAATCCATATTATTGACTCGATTGATGAAAAATCATCTCCCGAAGCTCTCTACAAAAAGGTCTATCAAAACACGAAAGAGTTATTGAAATCCAATAAATTTCTCACATTCTTCGGCGGTGAGCACTCCATCAGCATCGGCATTATTAAAGCGTTTTATGAGCATTTTGAAAATTTAACTATCCTGCAAATTGATGCTCATACCGACCTGCGTCCCTCCTACCTCGGATCGCCCTATAACCACGCATGCGCTGTTTATGATGCCTCAAAAAATGCCAATCTCATTCAGGTGGGTATTCGTAGTATGGACCGTTCTGAACTCGAGCATCTGGATAACGACAAATGCTTTTTCGCCGAAGATATGTATGGAAAAAGCGATTGGATACAGCAATCGATCGATAAGATGACGGACCAGGTCTATGTCACCTTCGACCTTGATGCTTTTGATCCCTCGATTATGCCCGCGACCGGTACTCCCGAACCTGGTGGGTTGAACTGGAACACGACGATTCAGTATCTAAGAAGGGTTTTTAATGCAAAAGAAGTGGTGGGTTTTGATATTGTTGAACTGGCGCCTGTTGAAAATTTACATGCGCCTAATTTGTTGGCTGCCAAATTGTACTACAAAATGTTAAGCTATAAATTCTCTGATTATGAATAAAAAGGGATCGATTTCCGAATTCATTCAGCATCACTATCGCCATTTTAATGCGGCAACCCTTGTAGATGCGGCAAAAGGTTATGAAAAACAGCTCGAAAACAACGCTAAAATGATGGTAACCCTGGCCGGCGCTATGAGCACAGCCGAGCTTGGCATTTCCCTGGCAGAAATGATTCGCCAGGATAAAGTACACATCATTACCTGCACGGGCGCTAACCTTGAAGAAGATGTATTTAACCTGGTTGCACATAATCACTACAAACGTATTCCCAATTATCGGGATCTTAATCCACAAGATGAACAAGAACTGCTCAACCAGCACTTTAACCGGGTGACCGACACCTGTATTCCCGAAGAAGAAGCCATGCGCAAAATTGAGGATCACCTCGTAAAACGCTGGGTTAAAGCTACCAACGAAGGTAACCGTTATCTTCCGCACGAATATTTCTACGATATGCTGCTAAGCGGTGATCTGGAAGATGATTATCAAATTGATGAAAAAGATTCGTGGCTGCTGGCTGCGGCTCAAAAAGATATTCCCGTTATTGTTCCCGGTTGGGAAGACTCCACTTGCGGCAACTTTTTTGCATCACACTGTATTGAAGGAAGAACAGATCCTACTGTGGTAAAGTCCGGCATCGAATACATGATTTATCTGGCCGACTGGTATACAAAGAATGCAGATAATGGCGTCGGGTTTTTCCAGATTGGCGGTGGAATTGCCGGTGACTTTCCTATTTGTGTAGTTCCTATGCTGGAGCAAGATCTTCAGCAAAAAGATACACCGCTCTGGTCGTATTTTTGTCAGATTAGTGATTCCACTACCAGCTACGGCTCCTATTCCGGCGCTGTTCCCAACGAAAAAATTACCTGGGGCAAGCTTGGGGTTGATACTCCAAAATTTCTTATCGAATCGGATGCAACCATTGTAGCACCCTTAATTTTTTCGTATTTATTGGGCCGGTAACACATATTTTTCAGCAACTTAAAATCCAACGTTTTTTTGCCTACTAAAAACCCACCAACCGAATCCGAAGCACTTGACCTATACAAAAAACTGCTTCTGCCCCGCCGCATTGAAGAGCGCATGCTTACCCTGCTCCGCCAGGGGAAAATAAGCAAATGGTTTTCCGGTATCGGGCAAGAAGCCATCTCTGTCGGTGCTACGACTGCTCTCCAACCAAATGATTACATTCTGCCGATGCACCGAAATTTGGGTGTTTTCACCACTCGTGGCATCGATTTCTACACCCTGTTTTGCCAGCTCTTCGGCAAGGCCGATGGCTTTACAGGCGGACGCGACCGCTCGTTCCACTTTGGCACTATGGAGCACCGCATTGTGGGGATGATTTCGCACCTTGCCGCAACGATGCCCGTTGCAGACGGACTGGCGTTAGCGTCCAAACTAAAAGGCAATGACTTTATTGCATGCAGCTTTTGCGGTGATGGCGGCACCAGTGAGGGCGACTTTCATGAAGCGTTAAACCTTGCGGCCGTGTGGGAGTTACCGGTTATTTTCATCATTGAAAATAATGGCTACGGCCTCTCCACACCTACGCGGGAACAATACGCCTGTGATGATCTTGTAGACCGGGCAAAAGGGTATGGCATGAAAGGCGTTAAAATTGACGGCAATAATGTATTTGAAGTGATTAAGGCTGTTAGCCAAGCCCGGACTGATGCTTTAAAAGGCAAACCAACCCTCATTGAAGCCAAGACATTTCGTATGCGCGGTCATGAGGAAGCATCCGGTACATTTTACGTTCCCGACGAGCAATTTGACAAATGGGGTGAAAAAGATCCCATTTTACGATTGAAGAAAAGTTTGAAAGAATCGGAAGCAGTTAAAAACGACACTGATTTTGAGGCTATTCAAAATGAAATTGATGCATCATTTATGGATACGCTCGATCGAGCTCTTGAAGCTGATGAACCAATATTTGATCAGGAGACAGAATTAAACTCTATTTTTTCTCCGGTTGATCAAAAATCTTATCAATCTCAAAACGGATCGAATTCAGAAAAACGGTTTGTAGACGCCCTTCAATTTTCGCTGAAGCAGGCCTTTGAAAAAGATGAAACGTTTTTAATCCTGGGTCAGGATATCGCTGAATACGGGGGCGTCTTTAAAATTACGGAAGGATTTACCGAGCAATTTGGCAAAGATCGCATTCGCAATACGCCAATCATCGAGTCCGGCGCTATCGGCAGCGCCATAGGGTTAGCCCTTGAAGGATTCAAGCCGGTAGTTGAAATGCAGTTTGCTGATTTTATCTCCTGCGGCTTTAATCAGATTATTAATCACCTTGCCAAGGCCCATTACCGCTGGATGCCTTCATTGAATATAACCATCCGTGCACCGCATGGTGCCGGTGTCGGCGCCGGGCCCTTTCATTCGCAATCACCCGAGGGCTGGTTTATGCAACATCCGGGGCTCAAAATTGTGGTTCCATCTACCGTTGAGGATGCCCAAAACCTGCTGTACAGCGCGCTGCATGATCCGAATCCGGTTCTTTTCTTTGAACATAAAAAGTTATACCGAAGCATCCGTGAAACTACGCCGGATCAGTGCTCCATTGAAGAGTTAGGAAAAGCTGCCATTCGCCGGGAAGGCAGTGATGCAAGCATCATCACCTACGGCATGGGCGTGCACTGGGCGCTTGAAGCGGCTGAAAAATATGCCAAAAAAGGCGTTGAGTTGGAAGTAATTGACCTGCGCTGTCTGGCGCCGCTCGATTTAGAAACCGTTCAACAGTCAGTAGCGAAAACAAATAAAGTACTGCTCCTTCAGGAGCCGGCAACCACAATGGGACCAATGAGTGAAATTTCGTCTCTGATTACCGAATCATGCTTTGAAGAACTGGATGCTCCAGCCATGCGCTGTTCCTCTCTGGATATGCCCGTGCCCTTTAGTCCAAAGCTGGAGAAGGAGTATTTGGCAAACAGCCGGTTGCAGAGCAAAATTGAGAAGCTGCTTAACTACTGATCTTCCTTAGTCGTCTTTACTCAAGATCTGTTCTCTTACTTTGGTGGCTTTTTCTTTCTTTTTGTAAGAACCTAATGGAAAACGACCTCTTGAAATCTTGCCCTTAATTGTTGGTAAAGAAGGGGCTATAATCTCCCCATCATAAACCACCGCTAAAAAATTATCAATATTATCACTGGTTAGTTTCGCAAATTCTGCATGATATTTTTCTATAAGTTGAACATTTATCCAATACTCTACCGTCTCTTCGAAACTTATAGAATCTACCCTTGTCTCTTCAATCATTTCAGTCTCTAACTCATAAAAAAGCGTATCTCGCTCAGCTTGACCATATGATTTATAAGCGAGCAGAAAACAAAGCGTCAGTATAAAAAATGATGCCTTTTGTACCATAATCCCGGAGTTTAGTTATCCTGATTACATAATGACTATATAGTTTGGCTCTATTCTAATGAGAATGGTAATTAAATAAAGCTCTAAAATCAAAATGAAGAGTTTGGAATAGACACAAAGAAATCGCTATGCGGAAGGAAAAATCACCATGAAACTATAATTAAGGAAAAGCTACGCAGAAGCTAAATCAGTTGAATTGCACGGTGACTCTGACTGCTTTTCCTTTGCTATCCGTTTGGCAAGCTTTTCCTCAAAATCGTCAGCCGCGCGCACTCTGAACGCATTCCGCAACATTTGTTTGCCTTGGGTTGATTTTCGAATAAAAGAGGCTAATTCGGCATCTTCAGCTAAATATTCTTTGAAAACGGTTTGCTCGGTTTTATCAAGCGTGCCTTCAATGTAGTCATTGGTAAATCCAGCTAAGAGAAGATCGGTATCGTTATTTAGATCATACATGGGAATATAAGGGTAATAGAATTCAACAGGTTTTCTATTACCCTCTTACCCGATCACGCAGAAATTGTTTCAGGATAAACGTGATTTTTTAACAAGCTCTGCAATTGTGCCCGTCCCCTGTTGATACGCGACTTCACGGTACCCATAGGAATATCGGTAATCTCAGCAATTTCATCGTACGCCAATTGCTGTATGTCCCGCAATACAACAACCTCACGGAAATCTTCGCTTAGTTCCATAAGAGCTTTTTCAAGCTCATCCATGCACATTTTTTCATGGAGAGAATCATCCTGAAGTATATTGGTATCTTCAATTTTCATGGGACGATCATCGGGATCGCTTTCATCTTCATGAATGGTAACGGTGGTCATCCGCTGTTTTTTCTTATACAGGCTCTTTGCCAGGTTTAGCGCAATTGTATACATCCAGGTAGAGAATTTAGCAATACGCTCGTAGGAATGCTTGCTTCTGTACACGCGTAAAAACGTTTCCTGGACGAGATCTTCGCAATCTTGATGGTTATGGGTATATCGGTATAAAAAGTTGTGCAAGCGATCTTTGAAGCGGGAAACTAAAATATTGAAAGCCTGTTCATACCCCGCCTGAAAATGTTCCATTAAATCTTCATCAGAAAGATTGTGAATCTGCTTCTGTGATAACTTTTCCATTGTTGCTAACCCCTTAAGTTGATGTTACGATTAATTAATCGCGGCCATCAACCTTGTGAGTTAGTTGATGATCCGCTTGATCATCAGGAGAAAAATTGTGGAGGGGTCCATTTTTGAGAAGCCTTTAGCTGCGCTATCGGCATCAAGCAGTGCTTCAAATATTCGCGGCATATCGCTCAGGTTAAATGCAGATGCATCTTCCCAAAGCTTGTTAAAATACCAACTGTTGTTAATTCCCAGCGTTTCTTGCACCTGTTGTTTGCTATTACCCTGGGAGGCCAGCCGGCTTATCTGCCAGATATTTGCGAACACACTGTAAAAGAACCCCACGGTACCAATTACTTCTCCCGTGTCTGCTTTAGAGTGTTGCAACATCTGTTCCGTAATGAAGAGGCTCTGTTCCAGATCTTTATCAAAAAGGGCATCTTTGAGCTCAAACACCGAATATTCGCGATATGAGCCGATTATTTTTTTTACATCGGCTTTTGTGATCTGCTCAGAAGTGTCCACAAAAGTACACACTTTATCTATTTCTGTGGACAATAGCTGCAAACTGTTACCAACCAGCTGTGCTAAAATTTGGGCTGCTTCAGGGGAAATTTTCTTTTGATGATGCTCTTTGGTCCACTCGATCACCCAGTCGGGCAGTAAATAATCCTTGACTTCTTTAAATTCGTAGAAGCCAACATATTGGCTGTTTTTTAACGCCTTTCCCAGTTTTGTCCGGCCTGATGGTTTTTTCTCATCAAATAGTATAAGCAGCGTTGATGGATTGGGTTGCTCAAAATAGGGAAGGAAATCGTCCAGTCCCCCGCCGGAACCAGTTTGGTTATAGGAGCTTACATTCAGGCTTAGGAAATCCCGTATAATAACGATACGCTGCTCCGCCATCATCGGAAAACTGCGGACAATGCCCAAGACCTGATCAGGCGATTTATCACGGGCATAAATAAGATCAAAGTTGAAATCTTTATGTTCGGGTGCCATCAGGTTTTCTGCGGCATCTTGCAATTTGGAAAGAAAGAAGTCTTCCTCGCCGCAAAAATAGTAGACAGGCTTGCGGTTTTCAGCCGTATTCAGCTCATTAAGAGCCTCTTTATATAGTTTTATACTGTTCTTTTTTGGCATTTGGTTATTCGCTATTTGTTATTAGTTATTTGGTTGATTTATGATTTTGCCAAATAATCAATAACGCTTAACCGATAACTAAGGTCGCAATCGTCCCATCATGCGTGGAAACGGAATCGTTTCCCGAACGTGGTGCAAGCCGCAGAGCCAGGCTACCGTTCGCTCCAACCCAAGACCGAAACCCGAATGCGGCACTGTTCCATATTTGCGCAGGTCGAGATACCAATCAAAAATATTCTCCGGGAGGTCGTGCTCATGAATACGCTCGAGCAACACATCCAGATCGTCTTCACGCTGGCTTCCACCAATAATTTCTCCATATCCCTCCGGTGCCAGCATATCTACCGCCAGCGCCAGTTTATCATCTTCGGGATCCCGCTTCATGTAAAATGCTTTGATTTCTGCCGGATAACGATGCACCAGGATGGGAACGTCGTACTGCATGGTGAGGATCGTTTCATCACTGCCACCGAAATCGGCGCCCCATTCGAATTCACGGGCCGACTTCTTCCATTCGGGTATGTTTCGCAAGTCTTCTTCTATCTGATCAACCCGTGCAGCAATATCTTTAATTCGCTGGTCGATCTGTGCTTTTCGCCATTTCTTGGCCTGACCGTGTTCAGCCTCTAACTCTTCTTTTTCTTTAGCAAGATCTTCTTTCTCCTGCTTGCGACTCTCCATCATATCATCGAGCATCTGAGCTGTTTCATCGCTCTTTAGATTCTCCACCGCATCGGTATAAGAAATCACCGGAAAATCATGCTCTACCGCTTTCTTAAGATTCTCGGTATCACGTTCCAAAATATTGAGCTCATTTTCACAGTTTTCCAAAACGCGACCAATAATCACTTTTACAAACCGCTCGGCAAGATCCATATTCATATTCAGATCATAAAATGCCATCTCCGGTTCAATCATCCAGAACTCAGTAAGGTGGCGGCGTGTCTTGCTTTTTTCCGCGCGGAATGTAGGGCCAAACGTGTAAATTAATCCGTGGGCCATCGCCATAGCTTCACCATATAACTGTCCCGACTGCGTCAGATATGCCTGCTCTTCAAAATATTCAGTCTCGAAAAGCGTGGTAGTTCCTTCGGCCGCATTACCGGTAAAGATGGGGGCATCCATCTGGATAAAACCTTCGTTTTGAAAAAAAGTATGAATTGCAAAAATGATCTCATTCCGTACACGCATGGCCGCCCACTGCCTTTGGCTTCGCAACCAAAGGTGCCGGTTCTCCATAAGAAATTCGACTCCATGCTCTTTCGGCGTGATTGGGTAATCCTCAGCAACCTGTATTACGTTCAAGTCTGTTACCTGAAGCTCATATCCCCCGATACTTCGCTCGTCTTCCACAACAGTGCCAGTAATTTCCAGCGAGCTCTCCTGCCGCAGAGATTCAGCTCCCTGCCAGGCCTCATCAGGAACTTCATCCCTTGCCACTACACACTGGCAGATGCCGGAGCCATCGCGAAGCTCGATAAAATACAGATTCTTACTGCTTCGATAATTATAAACCCATCCTTTCAGCGTAACTTTTTCATCTACATGCTCGGAGAGTTTTTTTATGTAAACCATGTTCTATAAATCGAAATTAAAATGTACTTAGTGCCTGTTTGAAAGTACACAAGAATAGCGGTTATTTGGTCTGAAATCAAAAGAGATTTTACGTAAGCTCAAAGCGTTTAAGCTTATCCCTTAAGCGATCTAATCCCAAATTTCCGGTAGATCCCAAATGCGTTTTACACTTGATGTTTTGAACCGGATCTATATTCTCCCGGCTCACTCCCTTTTTCACCTGATGATATGCATCCCGGAAAGGCACGCCCTGCTTTACTAACTCATTCGCGCGATCAGCAGCGTATATCTCTGGCCCGCATGCTGCCATGAGCACTTCCCGATTGGGTTGCAAGTGATCGAGAAGAAGTCGGCTCATATCAAACATGGCTTCGATCTCGTCCAGGCTCTGCATCACATGTTTTTTTATGGGTTGATAATCGCGATGGTAACCGGAAACCATTTTATGACCAATCATCGCAACCGACTGAACAGCGCCGCTGATGTTTGCACTGCGCGCACGAATCAACTCGGCCGGATCAAGATTTTTCTTTTGCGGCATGATGGATGAGCCGGTGTAAAGCCTATCATCAAAATGGAAGAAGTCAAACTCCCGCGACGTATACAGCACAAGATCATTCGCAAAATGTGCCTGTATTCCGGCTATAGTATCGAGCGCTCTAAGAAGCTGTAAGTCGATGCGACTGCGCGTGTTTTGGGCACACAATGACACCGTAATGGGGTCAGCAAAGCCCAGCGCATCCGATACTTCCTGCCGGGGCAGATCCAGGTTCACCCCAAATCCGGCGCCGGTACCCAACGGACACAAATTAACCTGCTTATATGCCGCCTTTAAAATTTCCAAATCCATCAGCAGCATTTCGGCCATCGCCCCCAGCCACATTCCCACCGAGCTTGGCATTGCCTTTTGAGTGTGCGTATAGCCCGGCATCGGGATATCGGCAAAGATATCGGCTTTAGTGATAAACAGATCAATTAATCCTATAGTATGAGTTGAAATTTCCCGGAGCGCATCTTTTTCAAACAGGCGCATGGCAACAAGCACCTGATCGTTGCGCGAGCGCCCGGCGTGAATTTTTTTGCCGGTCTCCCCCAACTCATCTACCAGAAACTGCTCAATCGCTGTATGCCCGTCTTCCTGTTCCTGCTTAATGGTGAAATCACCATTGTCCCACTTCGCCAGCAATTTATTTAACGCTTCATGCAGGTGGTTAGCCTCTTCCTCGTTTAGGATGCCCGCCGTCGCTAATCCCGAAGCGTGGGCTTTCGACGCCCGAATATCGTACGGCACCAACCGTTGGTCGAGGATATAATCATCCCCGACCGTAAATTGGTTCACCTTTTTTGAAAGTTCATTTGCACTATGCTCTTCCTGCCAGAGTTTAGACATATTTTTTTACTCCTTTCTTTAATTGATGTGCGGTTTTCTGCGGCAAATTCCAGAGTTCAATAAAACCGGCCGAAGCATTCTGGTTAAAATCTGCCGATTTGTTAAACGTAGCGAGGTTCTCATCAAAAAGCGAATAGGGTGATTCTAAAGCAACAACCTCACAATTTCCCTTGTAGAGCCGCACCTTCACGGTACCGCTCACTTTTTTGTTCTGCTTGTTGATGTAGGCCCGAATATTATCCATCACCGGCTCGTAGTACTTTGCACCATAACACAGATACGCCCATTTGGAATCCATGAACTGTTTAAGTTCATTCTCTTCCCGCGTTGATACAAGCTGTTCCAGATTTTTATGCGCAGAGATAAGAATATGTGCCGCAGGATTTTCGTAAACTCCCCGGACCTTCAGCCCTACCACCCGGTCTTCAATCAGGTGGAAATACCCTACGCCGTGCTTCGCTCCTGTTTTATTCACTGCCTGGATTAGATTAGTTGCCGGTAACGACACGCCATCCAACGCTGCAGGTACCCCCTCTTCAAAGGTAATACTGATGACCTCCGCTTCGTCCGGAGCTTGCCGGGGTGTATTGCACCACTTAAGGATGTTTTCCAGTGGCGGAATCAGTTTTGGATCTTCAATTTCGCCGCCTTCCCCTGTGTTGGCCCACATGTTCTCGTCATACGAATAGGGCGATTCTTTGGTCTGTTCTACAGGGATCTTATGCTTCTTTGCATACGCCAGCTCCTCATCACGTCCCATCGACCATTCCCGTACCGGCGCGATGATTTTTAAATCGGGATTGAGTGTTGTGATATAACTTTCAAACCGGACCTGATCATTCCCTTTGCCCGTGCAGCCGTGGGCAATCACTTTGCAGCCAAATTCATCGGCTACCTTTGCGGCAATCTCAGAAATCATTACCCGACCCAACGGACATCCCAATGCATATCCTCCCTGGTAGTCGGCATTGGCTTTCACTGCTTCCCAGCAAAGCTCGGCAAATTCTTCCCGTGCATCGTAAGTAACGGCATCTTTGGCTCCCAATGTCAATGCCTTTTCTCTGATCCATTCCAGATCATCGGCACGCTGACCCAGGTTGATCGATAGTGCAATCACATCACATTCGTAATGTTCCTGTATCCATGTAAGCATAACGCTGGTATCAAGTCCGCCGGAGTACAGTAGCAGACAGGTATCAAACGTTCCTTTTTCGGCTTCATGAGATGCTGTTTTGTGGTACGTGTTCAGTTGTTCCATAAGAGTGTTATTTAAAATTGTGGTATAGGATTTAAGAATAATTTTCGGTAAGCAGTGTGGTGAATATGCCGAGTGCCGTAACCATGCGATTACGGGCCTGATCATATACCCAGGAGTTCGGGTGATCTATCACTTCATCCGTTACTTCCACTCCGCGGTGGGCTGGCAGGCAATGCATGAACCCCGCATGAGGCGCTGCTTTGGATAGAAGCTCTTTATTTACCTGGTACGCTTTAAAGCGGTTCATTTTCTCCTGGTACACATGCTCTTCACCCATAGAAACAAAAGCATCGGTGTACACGGCATCGGCGCCGCTGGCAGCAACCACGGGATCGGTGGTATGAATAAAATCTCCACTGTACTGTTGGGCTATTTCAATGAAGTGAGAAAGTGTACCATCCGCCCAGTGGTAATCAGCCGGACCGGCAAACTGTACCGTATGGCCAAATATCAGGCAAATTTCGATCAGTGAAAATGAGACGTTATTGGAATCGCCCAGGAAAGCGATTTTTAACTCTTGGTCGGTCCCAAACTTTTCCTGCAGCGTGTACATATCGGCTACGGCCTGCATGGGATGGTGAATCTCGCTCAATCCATTTACCACGGGAATGCCCGAGTATGAGGCGAGTGTCGTTAACGTCTGATGCTGATAAACCCGCGCAAAAATGGCATCACACCACTGCGATACATTTTTTACGGTGTCTTTAAGGGATTCCCGCTCATCGGGGACCTCAAATTCGAGGTCAGCAGGATGCATCACTTTGCCACCGAGGAAAGCTTCGGGTGAGATATGAATAACGTTACCTCCCAGCTTATTAATTGCCACCTCGCTGGCCACAAGTGTGCGCAGCGAGGGTTTTTCGAAACTGAAGAGAATATTTTTTCCCTGCAGGGTTTGAATGGAAGGGTTGCTGTGCAGATACTTACTCTGCGTTAAGATGTGTTGAAGAAATGATTTGTTGTGTTCGCCAATAGATAAAAAATGGTTCATAGCCTAAACATTTGTTAGTTAATAAAAAAGCCCGCTCAGTGTTTAGTTGAGCGGGCTGAATACATTGATTTGGATGAGGTAGAGATCAAGTATTTCGCCCATACGGGCGACGGCGGCGTTCGTTTTTGGCTATGATTACTTGATTACTCATTCAAAATGTGTACTAAGAAAATTTATTTCATCCAAACTAAATGGATCCGACAAGTAAAGCAAGTCTATTTTTCGGGTAGTAATATCGCCTTCGAAAATTTTGAATCCTCAAAGAAATCGGTAGAAAATTGACGAATGTCATCAACCTGTACCCCATCGATATTAGATATCAACTCATCAAGAGTGACAAAACGATCAAAGTAGATTTCACTCTTGGCCAGGCGGCGCATACGGTTGCTCATACTTTCGAGCGATAACAGCAGTTTGCCTTTTAGCTGGGCCTTGGCTTCATCAAGCTCTTTTTCCGGAACCGGTTCGTGCTCTAACTTGTGCAATTCCTTGAGGATCAGCTCTTCAACGTGATCAACATAATCTTCATCTGTTCCCACGTAAACCCCATATAGTCCCGTATCTCTATACGATTGGTTAAACGAGCTGATGGTATAGCAATAGCCGTATTGCTCGCGTACATTTTGATGCAGCCTTGAACTCATCCCTCCGCCAAGAATGGCATTGGTAAGCAACAGCTTGTATTTATCGGGATGATCGTAATGGAGTCCCCTTCGGCCCAGAATAAGGTGGGTCTGTTCAATCGTTTTGTGGAGTTTTTGCCCACCCGGCTCGTACGAAGTGAGTGCCGGATCGTGATCAGCACCATTTTTTAATTCTACATTTGCGAAATATCCACGAACCAGTTCCACAACTTCATCATGTTCCATGTTGCCGGCTACCGAAACCAGCAGGTTATCGGGTTGATAGCGATCCGCCATATAATCATATAGATCCTGCCGCTCAAATGAAGCAACGGTTTCTTCGAAACCAATTACCGGGCGACCCAGCGGGTGGCCTTCGAAAACGTGGCTGCTGAAATTCTCAAAAAGATAGTCGCTTGGGCTGTCACGATACATCTTCATCTCTTCAATCACTACATTCTTCTCTTTCTCAATCTCGTTTTCGGGGAATGATGGATGCAGCACCATATCCGACAGTACATCCAGTGCCTTCTCCAACTGGGTATTGAGACACCGTGAATAGTAACAGGTATACTCCGAAGAAGTAAATGCATTAAGATACCCACCGACCGACTCCATACTGAGGGCGATATCGTACGATGAACGACTTTCTGTTCCCTTAAATAACATATGTTCCAGGAAATGTGTTATCCCCGCCTGCGCATCGGTTTCATTACGGCTTCCGGTCTTAGCCCAAATACCGACCGACACACTCTTAACGCTTTCTACCCGTTCGGTGACGATCGTCAACCCATTGGAAAGTCTTGTTTTCTCTATAAAATCAGTTTCAGTATGTACCATTATATAAAGTTTCTTAAATACGTAATTATCATTTCAAAATTTGTTGAACAATCTCCTGTATTGAAATGGATTAAAATTTGTGATCCTTCAACTTCTCCCGCAAATAACTTACGTGATAAATGTGCTTAGGATAACAGAAATGTCAATTAAAAAGCGCCATTCCGTGTAATCAGAATGGCGCTAAATACCACTTGTTAAAGTAAAACCTTAACTTTCATTCACCCTACTCTCCGTTTTGGTTGTGCAGCGCTTTTATTGAAAGCCGCAGCTTACCGCCGTGCTCTACTTTGAGCAGTTTCACGTCAATTTCATCACCAACAGAAAGTTCATCATGAACATTATCGACATGTTCGTTGCTGATTTCTGAAATGTGAAGCAATCCATCTTTACCAGGTACAATTTCAACAAAAGCACCATATGCCTTGATGGTTTTCACTTTCCCGGTGTAGGTAGCTCCTTCTTCGAGGTGACCGACAATGCCTTTGATTCTTTCTTTGGCAGCTTCCGCTTTTGAAAGATCGTTGGCAC
The DNA here is from genome assembly GCA_016937115.1 of Balneolaceae bacterium. Classification (GTDB taxonomy): domain Bacteria; phylum Bacteroidota; class Rhodothermia; order Balneolales; family Balneolaceae; genus SMO-BIN1. The sequence goes on from JAFGWN010000085.1 coordinate 36,172, forward strand.
TGATGGTAACGATGCCCTTACCGCGCTCATCATCTTCTTCAACCAGAATTTCGGTATCCGTCTCTTTCTGAAGGGTCTGAATCACCTTACCACCCGGTCCAATTACCGAACCGATATCATCAGCTTCAATCTCCATTCTGACAAACTGTGGTGCGTGTTCGGAGATATTCTCGCGTGGAGTAGAAATGGTCTCAGCCATTTTCTCCAGAATGTGCATACGTCCCTCGCGGGCTTGCTGCAGTGCACGTTCAAGCACTTCAAACGAAATACCCTGCACTTTCATATCCATTTGGCAAGCGGTGATTCCGTCCTTACTTCCAGCCGTTTTGAAGTCCATATCGCCCATGAAGTCTTCTTCGCCGCGGATATCAGACAGAACAACTGAATCGTCTTCACCAACAATCATTCCCATTGCGATACCGGCAACCGGTTTTTTGAGGGGTACCCCGGCATCCATCAATGCCATTGAACCGCCACAAACCGAAGCCATGGAAGATGATCCGTTTGATTCAGTAATATCTGAAATCACACGAATAACATAGCCGAATTCATCGAAATTCGGCATCAATTTTCTAATAGCTCGTTCAGCAAGATGGCCGTGGCCAATTTCGCGCCGTCCGGGGCCGCGCATAAAACCTGCTTCGCCTACGCAGTACGGCGGAAAGTTGTAGTGCAGAAAGAAATTTTTGTCTTCTTCAACAAGCAGCGTATCAACCGCTTGCGCATCGCGTTTGGTTCCAAGCGTTACAGAAATCAGCGCCTGTGTTTCGCCACGGGTAAAAATCGCTGAACCGTGCGTACGGGCTAAGTACCCCACCTGTGTCCAGATATCCCGAACATCTTCCGGAGAGCGTCCGTCAATGCGGCGCTTCTTATCAAGAATCATCCCGCGCAACCGCTCTTTCTCAATAGTACTGAGGATCTCTTTAATCATATCCTCTTCTTCCTCGTACGCTTCAGTTTCGGTCAACTCTTCGACAACTGAATCTTTAATTTCTTTAAGTTGCTCGCTATATGCTTCTTTTCCAAGGCCGGTATTAACTAAATCACGGATTTGTGATTCTGCCTTGTCGCGAACCGCAGTCTCAAGTTCCTGGTCGGTCTCTTCCGGCTCAAATTCGCGTTTTTCTTTACCGTATTCTTCCCGAAGTTCTTCCTGGAAAGCACAAAGCTTTTCTATAGACTTTTGTCCCGCTTTGATTGCTTCGAGCATTTCTTTTTCAGAAATCTCATCCATTTCGCCTTCAATCATCAGCACACTTTCAGACGTTCCGCTGACAATCAGATCAATATCACTTTCCTCTTTTTCCGAAATAGTGGGGTTGATAATAAATTCCCCATCAATGCGACCTACGCGAACCATAGCTGATGGTCCCTCGAACGGCGCATCAGAGATATGCAGTGCGGCAGAAGCTCCAAAACCACCGAGTACATCACCATCATTTTTGCCATCGGAGGAAAGTACCGAGCATATAATCTGTGTTTCGTTTCTGTACCCTTTTGGCCACAGCGGACGAATGGTGCGATCGATCAACCGGCTGGATAGAACTTCTTTTTCATTCGGACGTCCTTCCCGCTTTATAAATCCACCGGGGAATTTCCCTCCGGCCGAAAAACTTTCCCGTAAATCAACCGTGAGCGGGAAAAAATTCATTCCCGGCTTGGGTTCTTTAGCACTTACGGCTGTACAAAGTACCATGGTATCACCCATGCGAACAACAACGGCTCCATCGGCCTGTTTAGCAATACGGCCGGTTTCAACTGACAGGGTTTTGCCTGGTGCAAATTCTACACTTTTAAATTCTTCTTTCATGATAATATCTACTAATTCTATTCGAGTTCTGACTAATAATAAGGGGCTCTGCTTGGATCGGGAAAATACCCCTTTGCGTACGAAATGCTACTATAAAAAAAGGCACGCAATGTGCCCTTTTTTCTTACTTACGAATACCTAAATCACTGATAAGCTCGCGGTAGGTCTCAATATCCTTTTTCTTAAGGTAATTGAGCAGCCGTCGACGCTTGCCAACCATCTTCAACAGTCCCCGCCGTGAAGCATGATCCTGCTCGTTTTCTTTAAGGTGATCGGTTAAATCATTAATGCGAGCAGTAAAAATAGCAATTTGAGCTTCCGTGGATCCCGAATTCTCTTCTGATCCACCGTACTTACTTATAATTTCTTCTTTCTTTTCTTTCGTTATGGCCATGGTGTATTTAAATTCTGATCGTTCGTTTGGAAACGATTTATTTCAATAGTTTAATAGCACGCAAAGATACGCTTTAATGGTGTAGATTGCAATAAATTTACATCGACTTCAATATTTCTTTTGCCTGCTTCTCATCCTCTTGTAACTGACCTACCAATTCTTCAACTCCATCAAATTTAATTTCATCACGAATACGCTGAAGAAACCTAATCTGCAACGTTTTGCCATAGATTGTTGCATCAAAATTAAATAAGTTTACCTCCAGCGTTTGTCCTTCACCATCAAAGGTTGGCCGGCGACCAATATTCATCATCCCTCCCAGTAATTGGTCGCCCAGTTTAACCCGAACGGCATAAACCCCTTCTTTTGGGATAATTTTACGCGGCTCCACCGGCTTTAGATTTGCTGTAGGATACCCGATCTCTTTTCCACGTTTATCGCCGTGAATTACCATCCCGTTCAACCGGTACGGACGCTGCAGCATTCTTGAGGCTTTGCGCATATTGCCCTCTTCACTTATAGCCTTGCGTATGGCCGTACTGCTCACCGTCTGTGCTCCCACCTCCTGCTTTGAAACCACATACGCATCGAACCCAAGTTCACCTCCCAGTCGTTCAACAGTCTCAATGGTGCCCTCCCGATCACGTCCAAAGTGATGGTCATACCCAATGACAAATTCACTTACTCCTACCTTTTCAAAGATAATATCGCGGATAAACTCTTCGGCTGTCAACAATGAAAAATCACGGTCAAATGGAATAACAAGAAGCACATCAATACCGAGTTCTTCTAAAATTTCCCGGCGCTCCTGCAAAGTAGTGAGTAGTTTAATGCCCGCATCTCCCGGATTAATGATTTCCCTGGGATGAGGATCGAAGGTTACAATTACACTGCGGGCATTACGCTCGTTCGCTTTATTGCGGACTGTATCCATCAAAACGCGGTGCCCGGCATGCACACCGTCGAATGTGCCCACGGTGATAACAGAATTGAGTTCCCGTTTTACTTCGTCTAAGTAAACTAATTGAGCCATTTTCTATCAATTATTAGATGGTGAAAATATTAAATCCAAATCTTCTATGGTCAGTGCATCATCAACGTTAAAATCACCAATAGCCGTTCGCCGCAATGCCGATAAATAGCCGAGAGAATTCAACTGCTTGCCCAAATCGTGGGCAATAGAACGGATATATGTTCCCTTGCTGCATTTTATGTATAACGAGACGTTCGGAAGGTTAAACGAGATGATGCGTGCTGCAATAATTGTTACGGTTCTGGGATCACGCTCTACTTCTTCTCCTTTTCGGGCTTTTTTATACAGCGGCTCACCGTCTTTCTTGAGTGCAGAATACATCGGTGGAATTTGCTCGATATCGCCCGTAAAATGCCTGTCCAGAGCATCTAAAACATCTTCTTTGGTGATATGATTGTAAGATGATGCCTCAATGATATCTGTTTCGGCGTCATAACTGGATGTTGCTCCTCCAAACGTTATTTTCCCTTTATATGCTTTTGTCGTATCCTGTATTTCTGATATTGTTTTCGTGCCTTTTCCACAACAGACAATAACCAAACCGGTTGCCATGGGATCGAGTGTTCCGGCATGCCCCACTTTTCTGAGATCAACACACTTGCGTACTTTTTTTACGACCTCAAAACTGCTCCATCCTTTAGGCTTATCAATAAGAAAGGCTGCACCTTTCGAAAAATCGAATTCGGGATCAGGTGGATTGATAATGGAAAAGACAGGCAGGCTTCGCAAAGGGATTACACGAGCCATAACCTACTTAGTCTTCTTCAGTATCACGTGCCTCGCGCTCTTCACGAATTTCATCAAAAAGGCGATCCATCTTTTCTGCATATTCAGCGGATGTATCCTTATTGAAAAGAAGTTCAGGAATACGACGTACCTGGTGGCGAATTTTTGAGGCCAGCTCTTTACGTATCGCAACATTTTGTTTTTCAATATGCTGATAAATCGCTTCTTCATCCTTGCCGGGTGCGTAAACACTGATGAAAATTTTTGCTGTCAACAGATCGTCGGTTACCTCAACCTCGGTAACGGTAATAAAACTACCCGAAGGCTGGAAACGTTGCTGTAAAATTTGTCCGACATCACGCTGAATAACAGATGCGAGCCGATCGGTGCGAATACTCATAACGACAGGGTTTTACTCGAAGCTCTTGGCGTCTTCCAAGCTACGCTTCTGCTCCACTACTTTATAATTCTCGATTACGTCACCGACTTTAAGATCATTATAATTGACGATGCTAATACCGCATTCATACCCGGTCTGCACTTCCTTTACATCATCTTTGAAACGCTTGAGGGCGTCAATTTCACCATCGTAAATCACGACGCCGTCGCGGATCACACGCACCGGATTGTTGCGAAATATCTTACCATCAGTAACGTAGCATCCGGCAATGGTTCCCACATTAGAAACCTTAAAGATCTCCCGAACCTCGGCATTACCAACCAGCTCTTCACTGATTTCAGGTGACAGCATCCCTTCCATCGCGTCTTTCACTTCATCAACGGCATCGTAGATTACGCTAAAGAGGCGGATATCAATCTCTTCATTTTCGGCAACTTTACGGGCATTGCTGGTTGGCCGTACCTGAAAACCTATAATAATGGCATCCGAGGCAGAGGCAAGCAGCACATCCGACTGCGTAATAGCTCCGGCACCGGTATGAATAATATTGATGCTCACTTCGTCGGTACTGATCTTCTGCAATGCACCCGACAGGGCCTCAATGGAACCATCTACATCAGCCTTAATGATAATGTTAAGCTCTGAAACTTCCCCGAGCGCCATGCGGCGGGAAAGATCGTCAAGCGTAAGATGCTTGGTGCGGCGCAATTCTTGTTCGCGCCGTATCTGATGGCGCTGATTGGCCACTTCTTTGGCTTTCTTCTCATCGTAAGTAACAACGAGCTTGTCCCCTGCTTGGGGGATATCGTCAAACCCGGTAAGCTGCACCGGCTGTGACGGTCCGGCTGACTCTACACGTTCACCATGCTCATTTTCCATGGCACGAACGCGACCATAACATGGCCCGGCGACAAAAGGATCACCAACTTTTAGCGTTCCATTCTGAACTAAGATATTGGCAACCGTTCCTTTACCTTTGTCAACACGCGCTTCGAGCACAACACCGTCGGCCCGGCGGTCAGGATTAGCTTTCAGTTCCATTAATTCTGCTTCGATCAAGACTTTTTCAAGCAGATCATCAATGCCTTCACCCGTTTTGGCAGATACTTCCGTCGCCTGGTGCGTTCCGCCGTACTCCTCAACAATTACGTCATGTTCAGCCAGCTGCTGCTTTATCTTGTCGGGGTCGGCGCCCGGTTTATCCATTTTGTTGATAGCAACTACGATAGAAACTCCGGCTGCTTTCGAGTGATTAATCGCCTCAATGGTTTGGGGCATCACCGCATCGTCGGCAGCAACTACAAGAATTACTATATCCGTGGCATAAGCACCTCGCGAACGCATAGCGGTAAATGCTTCGTGGCCCGGCGTATCTAAAAAGGTAATATGACGATCGTCTTTAGTTTGAATCTCGTATGCACCCACGTGCTGCGTAATTCCGCCGGCCTCACCTTCAGCTACTTTTGCTTTTCGGATGTAATCAAGCAGCGAGGTTTTACCGTGATCAACGTGGCCCATTACCGTAATGATGGGCGCTCGCGGCTGCAGATCTTCGGGATCATCTTCTTCAATTTCAATTTCTTCAATGGCTTCATCGGCATCAACAAACTCAACATCAAAGTCAAACTCTTCCGCTACCAGTTCAATGGTACTGGCATCAAGCCGCTGGTTGATGGATACCATCATTCCCAGGTTCATGCAGGTTGTTATAACCTCATTGGTTTTAACATCCATCGTATCGGCCAGCTCGCTTACTGTAATAAACTCGGTAACTTCTATGATTTGATTTTCGAGCTCTTCGAGCTCAGCTTGTAGCTGCTCTTCTTCCTCCCGCTCTTCTTTGCGCTGTCGACGACGTTTTTGACGGCGACTTCCAACGGTGTCGGAAGACTCCATTTTCCGCATCGTTTCCTTCAGCTTCTGCTCTACATCATCCTCCTCAATATCGGAGCGTCGGCCACGCTTACGCTTTTTCTTAGATTTCTTTTTCTTTTTCGAGGACTGATCGCCATCATCTTTTAGGTCTTTCTTACGCTTGCGCTTTCGGCGGGGCTTGGGTTTGGATTCATCAATACTAACCTTACCCAATACTTTTGTACCTTTTAATCGGCCTGCCCGTCCACGGATAACACCTTCTTCTGTCTCCTCTTCATCCTCTTCATCTTCCTCTGATTCATCTTCTTCATACTCGGGCTCATCTTCCGGCTCTTCCTCCTGTTCATCTTCAAATTCTTCATCCTCTTCAGGAGCATCAGTCTCTTCTATTTCTTCTGTGTCAACTTTTTCTTCTTCATCGGGTTCTTCTGCTTCTACAGGCTCTTCGGATACCTCTTCTTCAGGTTCTTCTTTAGGTTCCTCTGTTTCAGGTTCTTCTTCCGGCTCTTCCTCAACTACTTTTTCTTGCTCCGGCTCGTCTTCCTGTGGCTTTAAACCTTCAATAGGCTCGTCCGCTTCCGGTTCTTCTTCCGGCTCCAATGGCAGTTCTTCTTCAAGTGGTTCCAGAAAGTCTTCAACCGAAACACTTTCGTTGCGGCTGGAGCGGATTTGACTACGGCGGCTTTCGTATTCTTCTCTTGTTTTTAAGTGCTCTTCACTCTTTGCTTTATCATCACCATAGGTAGCCTCCAACACATCGTACATCTCCGGGGTGATTTTGGAGTTGGGCCGCGGAGCAACATCAAAGCCCTCATCAGCCAGTGCATCCACAATGGACTGTGTAGAAACATTAAATTCGGATGCAACTTTAAATAATTTTTTCGTCTTATTCTTTGGCGACATATATGTTGTTTAAAAAACGACCTTTTCTAATTAGAGCTATTGCGTAAGCAAGCTATAAAATAATGTATATCTGAGGCACCTAAAAGGGCTAATATGAATGTTGAAATGAGAGCTAAATCTCCTCATCTTCGAATTCATAAGCAATAATATCAATAATGCGCTCGGCCTCATCTTCATCAATTTTACCCTCGGTGCGACGCACAATTTCCTCTTCATTCAGTTCAAGAACCTGGCGAGCAGTATCGCAACCGATTTCGTGAAGCTGTTCAATTACTTCGGGACCAAAATCAATTTCGAATTCCTTGAGATCGATATCGTCCTCTTCTTCTACCTCGCGGTACACATCAATTTCACATCCGGTTAGTTTAGATGCCAGCCTGATATTAACACCTCCCTTCCCGATGGCCTTGGAAACTTCATCGCCGGGCACCAGCACTTTGGCATGATCTTGTGCTTCATTCAATTCTACACTAAGTACCTTAGCCGGCTGCAATGCACGTTTAATAAATTCGTGTTTATCATCGGTATAATTGATAACATCGATATTCTCATTGCCCAGCTCGCGTACAATCGCGTGAATGCGAATTCCTTTCATACCCACACAGGCTCCCACGGGATCAACCCGCTCATCGTGCGAGAGTACCGCAACTTTAGACCGGTCGCCCGGCTCACGTGCAATTTCTTTTAGTTCGATGATGCCGTCATATACTTCGGGAATTTCGTTCTCAAAGAGACGTTCAAGAAATACCGGAGACGTCCGTGAAATAATTACAGACGGGTTTCCATTGTACCGCTTTACTTCAACGACAACAGCACGAATCGTATCACCCTTGTGGTAATAATCCTTCTTAATCTGCTCGCTTTTCGGCATCACCAGTTCAACGCCGTTATGATTAACAAGTATCTCGCGGTTTCGAATCTGATACACATCGCCGAGTACAACATCACCAATGCGTTCGGAATATTCTTCAAAGATATTGTCCTTTTCAATTTCACGGATGCGCTGTGCCAGCTGCTGACGTGCCATCATTACTGCCCGGCGACCGAAATCCTGGATTGAAAGTTCTTCTGCATGCTCATCATAAAGTTCATAATCGGGGTCAATCTTTTGCGCCTCTTCCAGGGTAATTTCATTCACTTCGTCTGTAAGTTCTTCTTTAGGAACAATCTCACGAATGTGCAAAATTTGTATTTCTCCGCGATCGGCATTGAGAATAACTTCAAATGCTTCATCCGATCCGTACTTTTTGCGGATCATCGTTCGAAATACGTCCTCGAGAATGGTAAGCAGTAAATCTTTATCCATTCCCTTGTCTTTGGCAATTTCAGCGAAAGACTGAATAATTTGTTTTGAAATATCCGTTTGCATTCGTCGATTCTTTTCTGTGTTAAAAGTTCCTGCTTAATTAAGCGATGGAATAATTTTTGTTTCCACAATTTGATCAAATGACAACTCGACCGGATCACCTTCTTCCCGGCCGATAATAACTTTATGACCATCATAATCCTGAAGAACACCTTCCAGCTTCTTGTATTCTTCATTATTTTTATACTTAACCTTCACCTTGCGCCCCTTGTTCTTGGGATACTGTCGCCGGTCCACCAACGGGCGACTTAAACCCGGCGAAGATACATTCAAACGATACGCACCGCCAAATACATCATGGGCATCCATCAAAAAGCTTAGCTCATTACTGATTTCTGCACATTCATCCATATTGACGCCACGTTCCTGCCCGTCGATATAAACCCATACCTCGGGCTTCTTCTCGCCTTTAATTTCAACAGCTACAAGAAAAAAATCGGTACTGGCCAATACAGACTCAGCCAATTCAGAAATATCGTTTTCCAGTTTATTTTGCACGATTTCGGTAATTTTAAATACAAAAAAAAGTGAGTCCCTTTCGGTGCTCACTTTAATCGTCTAAAGATAGGGCTACTTGTCTTAAAAAACAACCGTATCCCTTATCAACCTTTTGCTGCTAAAAACAAATCAAGCACTTAAATATTAACTAATAGCTTTTTTTAAAAAATTTTATAAAAGTTGTGCTATCGCTTTCCTATAATAATACCAGTAATCTCTAATCAATCTTTTTATAATGCGGCAATTATTTACTCTATCTCTCCTGGTTTCTATGCTGTTGGCAAGCTTTTCCGCCAATGCTCAAAATATTGAGCCTACCAATCCCGACGAACGTGCTAATGCCATTGAGTATCGAAAACAGATGCGGCAACAATCAATTTTTAAGGAATATCCCGTTCGCAATGTAGGTCCGGTTGTAATGAGCGGGCGGGTGACTGATATCGCCGTCCATGAAGACAATCCCCGCCATTTTTATGTAGCTTACGCCTCCGGCGGAGTATTTGAGACCACCAACAGCGGCAATACCATGCGCCCGATCTTTGACCACCAAGGTACAATTACCATTGGTGATATTGCCATCTCAAAAGCGGATAAAGATATCCTTTGGGTTGGTACGGGTGAGAACAACAGCAGCCGGTCGAGCTATGCCGGGGATGGTGTTTACAAGAGCACTGATAGTGGCCAAACATGGAGTTACTCCGGACTGCGCGGCACCCAGCATATCGGCCGAATTATTACTCATCCCTCCAACCCTGATATTGCCTGGGTAGCAAGCCAAGGACCGCTGTACTCCATGAATGATAAGCGCGGCATCTATAAAACAACCAATGGTGGCGAAAGCTGGACACGCACGCTCACACCATCCGACAGTACCGGTGTTATTGACTTGGTAATTCACCCCGAAAACCCGGATAAACTCTGGGCCAGCACCTGGCAGCGGTACCGGCAGGCATGGAATTTCCAGGAAGGCGGTGAAGGCTCGGCCATCTATGTTTCGAATGACGGCGGCGAAAGCTGGCAAAAATCGATGAAAGGGTTTCCGGAAGGAAATTTCGTGGGGCGTATCGGACTGGATGTGAGTGCTTCAAATCCCGATATTCTCTATGCATTTCTGGACAATCAAAAAGAGACCAAAACCAAGAAAGAAGAGGACAAGGATCAGCTCGAACAGGCCGATTTTGTTGATATGAGTGAAAAGGAGTTTTTAGCCCTCGAGAACGACAAACTCAACGGTTACTTACGTCGCAATGGATTCCCCGAAAAGTATAATGCCCAGAGCGTAAAAAACGAAGTGCGTGAAGGACTGTATGAACCAAAAGCCTTAGCCGAGTATTTAGGCGACGCCAATGCAGCCCTCTTTGAAACCAGTATCGAAGGGGCACAGGTGTATCGCTCTGAAAACGGCGGACAATCCTGGGATAAAGTGAATAGCTACGATTTGGATAACATCATTTATACATACGGATACTATTTTGGCGAAGTTCGCGTATCGCCTTCCGACCCCAATACTGTTTATATTATGGGTGTTCCGGCCCTAAAATCAACGGACGGCGGTAAAACCTGGAGCCCCATTGCCGAAAACCAGCCGGTACATGTTGATCATCACGCCATGTGGATTGATCTGGACGATACCGAACATATTTTACTGGGTAATGACGGCGGGCTTTACGAAAGCCACGATGGCGGCGCTAATTTCATCCATCACAACGTAGCTTCCGTCGGGCAGTTTTACAGTGTAGCTGTAGATATGGAAAAACCCTACAACATTTACGGTGGTTTGCAGGATAACGGAGTATTCACCGGCTCTTCGCAGGGCGCCTGGGATGATGGCCGGCACTGGGAGCGTATCTTCGGCGGCGATGGCATGCACGTGGCTATCGACCCCCGCGACAGTGATCGTATCTATACCGGCTTCCAATTCGGGAATTACTTCCGCATTGACCAATCAACCCAAAAAACAACGCGTATTACTCCACGGCATGACATTGGTGAAGAAACGTATCGTTTTAACTGGAACACGCCGATTGAGATGAGCAATCACAATCCCGATATCATCTACTTCGGTTCGCAAAAAGTGAGTCGCAGTTTTAATCGCGGTGAGAGTTGGGAAACCATCAGCCCGGATTTGACCAATGAAAAAGGATCGCAGCAAACCGGTAACGTGCCCTATTCTACGCTGACCACTATCTCGGAATCACCGGTTAACTTTAATGTAATATGGGCCGGAACCGATGACGGTAATGTGCAGGTAACCCGTGACGGTGGCGAGAGCTGGACGCTCGTTTCCGAAGAGCTGCCGCAAAACCGCTGGGTGAGCCAGGTACACGCCTCCAACCACGATGCCGGAACTGCCTACGTTTCGCTGAACGGCTACCGGTATGATGAATTCAAGACCTATCTTTTCAAAACCACAGATTATGGACAAAGCTGGGAATCATTAAAAGGCAACTTGCCTGAATCCGTAGCTAACGTAATTGTGCAGGATCCCAAAAAACCCGAGTTATTGTATGCCGGGCTGGATCACGGCACCTTCATCAGTTTTGATGACGGCAACGAATGGTTCCTTCTTAATGGCGTGCCCAATGTGCCCTCTTACGACATGACCGTACATCCCCGCGATCTGGAGCTTGTCATCGGTACGCACGGACGCAGTATTTATGTAACCGATTTAAAACCGCTGCATGCTATTGCTGATCAACGAGATGAACCGATTGTAGCTCTGAAAACATCATCCGTTAGCCATTCAAACCGCTGGGGTGAACAATCCGTACCATATCGACCAGTTAATGAACCTGAATCTCAATGGATGTACTGGATTGGAGATGAAGACGCCCAAAATGAATCGGTGGAAATTACGGTCCAAGACAGTAGCGGATCAACCGTTACTACTTTAACCGATGAAGGAAGTTACGGATTCAACACGTTCAACTGGAACTTGAAACTGAATGATGATCCTGCATATCTTGACGCAGGAAAATATACGATTGTCTACAAAATTAATGGAAATACAGATGAAACCACTTTTGAAGTTACTGACAACAGCAGCAATAATCGGACTTATCAGCGCGTGTTCGGGTCGCCAGACGAAATCCGATACGAAGAGCACGAAGAATACTAACGACCGAGGTACGACGCTTACATACAGCGATACACTTTCATTTGTCTCCCAGGGCGGAGATACGCTTACGACCATTAACGTCGCAGTGGCCGATGAGCCCAAAGAGCGCAATGAGGGCTTGATGAACGTCAATTATCTTCCCCCTGACAATGGGATGCTCTTTCTATTTGACCAGCAACAAGAGCTAAGTTTCTGGATGGCCAATACGCCCCTTTCGCTTGATATCATATTTGTAAATGCTGATAAAGAGATTGTACGGATTCATCGCAGTACTCAACCCTATAGCGAACAGAATTTTACGTCCGGTGAGCCCGCGCTATACGCCGTTGAAACCAATGGCGGTTTTAGCGTTTCCCATGATATTCAGGAAGGGATGAAGGTGGTTTTCTAAACCTTCAAGGACTCCAATTCGGATAATACTTCGTTTACATCCACCTTTCGAATCATATTTAGCCCAATAAAGGCAATAATGCCAAATATTGCGATTGTTGCTATAGTTGAAGCAGGATCAATTTCCGCAGCTTTTGGATAATCAGCTATGGAACGGTTATTAAATCCCTTTCTTAAAATTCCATTCCCCAATATAAAGTTGACACAACCATGGCAAACTGCAAGAATATAAATATTTCTCACTCTCAACATTAAGGCTCCAAAAAATATGCCGATCGAAATACCGAAAATTACCTGGGAAGAAATACCCCAAATGTTTTCTGGTTGACTAAAAATAGTGATGTAATGTATGAGTCCAAAAATTAACGAAGAGAATATCACTCCTGCATATAATTTAAACCTTTTCTTTTTTATGCCGCTTATCAGAAATGGCAGTACTAAGCCTCGCATTGATAATTCCTCAACCAGACCTACAGATAAAACAGATAAAACAAAAAGAATTAATACCATTAAATCGGCTTCTGAATATATCGACCAGTTTGCCCAAAAACCTACAACAATCAAGAAAAGAGGAATACTAAGAATGGCAGGCTCCTTTATTTGAAAGTGCTTTCCTATTCCATTAAAACTACTAAGTCCCAGTTTTTTTATTGACAAAATCAATGCAACAAAGATAAGAGTACGTACAATCGTTCGAGCCAGTAATTCGTTCTCTTTTTGATTTAAATTGTAATTGTTCAAGAATTCCCCAAGCGGCAATGCAAGCCATATAAAACCTACCGTAAGCAGTGTAACCAGCAACGCATATATATATTCTTTTCTCATGTAATGTAAGTTAGTAATCGATATAGTTCTTAAAATTAAAAAGGCAAAGTATCAACTACCTTGCCTTTTTAATAAATATTAACTGATGCAGTTACCACTGCCAGCCTATTCGACAGTCCGTCACGCAAACACAGAACCAAGTATCACCGCCTAATAGTGATGTTTCAGAACATGTTTCACCGCAGTTTTCATCGTATTCACCCGGCTCGGTGAATGAGACAGAGCAATCAGCATATGGGCCTTGCATTATATTCTTTGGTTTTTCTCCAACTGCATCTAAATACAGTTTTTCAATTCTGCTACTGCCGGTAATTCCCGAATACAAAACTTCACCTTTACTACTTATTGAAACCAGCTTGTCATTTTGTGTTCCGCAAGGCACTAACACATCCGGCATCGTAAAATTTTTCACTGATGGATTAAACTGAATTGAAAGCTTGTAATCACCACCTTCAGCTTTTACAGGCTTAATAGATACATCCTCAACACTTTCCTCGAGGATTTCAGCATCAATCACATCGCCCTTTGCCAATTCTTCCTTGCCTAAATCTTGGCATGATATTGAAACAAAAACCAGTACGATAATTAAATATATCTTATAAGATAAGTATTTCATAATAATTGGATTTAGTGAAAATTGCAGATTAATAATAAAATTATCTTAAAAAGACATCTTTTCTAACCTTTTTAGGTAGAAAAAATTTTAACTTAATAAAAGTAAATATATGATG
>JAFGWN010000086.1 GCA_016937115.1 Balneolaceae bacterium
GTCCGTCCCGTATCATAGTATACAGTTTGTCCACAGGTAACATATTGCACGAATATCGGTATGATGTAAATAAAGTTTTTGTCTCCGGCGAAGAGCGCGGTCCTTTCGCCGTAAACGGCCTTTCCGATTTGCAGGCCATCAAGAACGAGGGACATCTGCTGGCGCTCGATCGTAATTATGTCCAAGAACAGGGCAACCGCATCGGGCTGTATGAGGTGCGAACCGAAGGTGCTACCGACATTAAACAAGTTGACAACATGCAGCAGTATGATGATTCCATTCAGCCTGTAAAAAAGCGCCTGGTAGCGGATTTAAGTAAGTTTGGCATTACCATAGATAATTTTGAGGGTTTAACACTTGGCCCGGAATTGCCCGATGGAAGCCGGCTGTTGCTTATCGTTTCAGACAATAATTTTTCGGATGCCCAACAGACTATTTTTACGGCGTTTAAGTTGTATCAGGAATAGAAATTGAGCTTGGTAAAGCAGAGTGACTAATTGCCTCCGCCCGACTCTTCTTGTGCAACCTTCTCGTTGTTCACCATATAAATTTTGCACGGTTCCTCGACATCATCATGGTTTTGTTGGCGACTTAAACACTCTTCCATCGCCCTTGACTTTGCTTCTTCGATGGTTTGATAATTTTCGCCGTATCCATACCCGAAATTGTTATCTGAGATCCTGAAAGTGGCAAGCGCCTTTTCGGTTTCCATGGATAAATAACGGGTCATCACATCAGGGTTTTCTCGCTCAAAGCTGTAGGTGGTTGCACATCCATTGATGGCAAGCAGGAAAATGATAGATATAATGTACGGTTTTTGGAAAAATCTGACCTTCATAATCGTGAAATTTAATTAAATGTAGTCAAATAACGATACAAAGAATATCTATTGAACGCTAAAATTGAATGAAGAGAAATCGCAAAAATGCAGGATATGGGCCAGAATTACTGTTCCAACTGAATTAGTTTTATCGTACTTGAATTAACATGCTGAAATGTACCAGTTAACGCCTCTGCAGTTTGCAGCTCTTTTGCTAACTGTTGGCACAAGTTATTGCATTGGATATCAATGGCATGCAGCAATGTAAATTCATTGGTCTTGTCTCCGGTTATAAAATCAGGTTTGTTGTTATATCCCGTAGGCTTGAGCCTGACAGAGAATGAGATGCCATTGGCTACTTTTTCTTTTGATATAACTTCTTCCAGCATATAGTTAACGGATGAGCCATCCGCCGGTGGATTTTCAATCTTTTCTTTTCGAACTTTTAAGTTATAAATATACCCGAGCTCATATTCGAAACCTGTAATAGGGGGATAGAAAAACTTCCATTTTTCAGTTCCAATATCTTCTCTTTCCTGAACCAAGTATACCAGTTGAGGCCCTGCCCCAACGCCGGTCTGTTGGTAATGGTTTACCCGCAGGTTGGTTATTTTGGGTTGTTGATCGCTACAAGAAATAAGTAGGAGTAAGGCAGAAGCAATAGCGAAGAATCTCATAAGTCAAAAATTTAAATGTCCCAATTAATATAATTGATACACCCGTAATGAGCGGAATAACTATTTTCTCAAAAAATACATTAAAACATGAGATGCACTTCCGAATGATATTGAGTGTTAAAATCCGTATCTTTGATGGCTGAAATTCTTGAAAGAAAGACAACAAATGGCACAAACTGCTACGGATTCTCTAACCGAAATTGAAAAGGAAGCACAGCGTCGGCGGACCTTTGCGATTATCTCCCACCCCGATGCCGGAAAAACTACGCTTACCGAGAAGTTGCTGCTTTACGGTGGCGCCATACACGAGGCGGGCTCTATTCGTCAGCGTAAGGCATCGCGGTATGCCGCATCCGACTGGATGGCTATTGAGAAAGAACGCGGTATTTCGGTGACCTCATCCGTGCTCCGGTTTGAGAAAGATAACATCAAGTATAACCTGCTGGATACGCCGGGCCACAAAGATTTCTCCGAAGATACCCTGCGAACACTTGTTGCGGCCGACACAGCGCTTATGGTAATCGATGTTGCCAAAGGAGTTGAAGAGCAGACCGAAAAACTGTTTGAAGTATGTAAGATGCGGGAGATCCCCATCATCACTTTTGTAAACAAGTGCGACCGCCCCGGGCTGGAGCCGCTGGATGTGATCAGTAATGTTGAAAATCAACTGGGTATTGAACCAATCCCTGCTTCGTGGCCGTTGGGCTACGGCAAAAACTTTCAGGGCATTTACGATTTGATCGGTAAACAATTGCACCTGCAGCGCAAGGAAAAGCACGGCGCTAAAAAAGCAGTTACCGAAATCTTCGATCTCGAAGAAGGATTGGAACGGGCTACACTTTCCGACCATGATAAAGAGAAATTCATGGAAGAAGTACTGTTGACCGAAGATATGATGGCGAATATGGATCGGGAAGCGTATTTAAATGGAAAGTGCACACCGGTCTTTTTTGGGTCAGCGTTAAATAACTTCGGGCTCGATGTCTTTTTACATTATTTCGCGGAGCTGGCCAATCCGCCGCAGCCGTATGATGATGAAAATGGCATCCAGCGAATTATTAGTGATGACTTTTCTGGATTTGTTTTTAAGATGCAGGCGAATATGAATCCCGATCACCGCGACTGTGCTGCCTTTGTACGAATTACTTCCGGCAAGTTTGAGCGGGGGTTGCAGGTGAAACAGAGCGACGCCGACAAGAAGATTAAGATGTCGACCCCGCACACGCTGATGGGCGATGAGCGCCATATTTTGGAAGAGGCCTACCCCGGCGATATCGTATCGCTGTTCAATCCGGGTTCTTTTCGGATTGGCACAACAATTTATGCCGACAGCCCGGTTCGGTTCAATGTGATTCCGCTCTTTACGCCCGAGCACTTTATGAAGGTATCAACAAAAGATCCGTTTAAGCGGAAACAGCTGCGGCAGGGACTTAAGCAGCTGGCTGAAGAGGGGGTGGTGCACGTTTTTGAGGTTCCGCAGGGCGTAGGTAATGAATTGCTGCTGGGAACAGTGGGCGCACTCCAGTTCGATGTGGTCAAGCACCGCATGCTCACTGAGTATAACTGTGAGCTTAATATGTCGGCCGTTTCATATAATTCGGCGCGCTGGCTTCCGGATGATCCGGGGGTAATTGACAAACTGGAAAGCAGCTACTCCACGCACGTCACTAAGGATATGGAAGAGAACCCAATTGTGTTGTTCGACAGCGCCTATGCATTAAGCCAGGCCGAGGAGAAAGTAGGTGCCGAAAACCTCTTTAAGTTTAAGCAGAATTAAGTATAGTAGAGAGTAGAAAGTATTGAGAAAAAATCTGAAGTAAACGTTCTACTTACTATTGCCCTTATTTCCCTCCATTGGCCTGCACATCTTCTATACACAAGGGATCGAGGTTGGGAATATCACCATCAAAGATGTTAGCGAAAAAGTTTGATGTTTCTACCGCTGCTTCCATCAGACAGCCTTCTTCGGTGCAGTGTGCACCTTCTTCCTGGTGGTCAGATTGCGTAGGGGTACCGCTGCCCACCAGACCCATTATATGACCAAATTCATGCCGGAAAACAGTCCCTTCAATTTTTTCACGGGAAGGGGCCGTAAGACCAGAGCTGGTTTCTTCAATGGTTTGGCCAAAAAACGCCATGGAAGTGTTATAATAGGCAATGCCCAATACATTGCTTTGGTCGGAATAAGAGCCGTCTACGATTAAGAAATAGGCCTGCAGCGTATTGCTGTCGCCTTGGGTGAAAGAATCTCTGTATTGATCTTCAAGGGATCGAATATCCTCGGCGGAATACGCATCTTGGTTACCCGATGCTACTTCTGTAGGCGTGCTAATGGTGATCTGTGATTTATTCAACCGAGCCTGTAAAAAGGTTTTGAGGCTGTCCAGCGCCTCAGATGTGGGTTGATAGCCGGGCATGTAATCCACTTCTACCTGCAGTTCGGTAAACCGATCGGCACGCAAAAAAGCTTCAGCCGAAGCGCCGGGTTCCTGTGTATGAGAAAATTCTCCATTCGGAGGTGGCGCACAGCAAAGCTCACCGCCATCACTGCAGCCAGTGTTGAGGAATAACACAACAATTAAAAAGATAAAACTTAAACTTTTATATAAATGAGACATTCTGTAGCTGTTTGAGCAGGATTAATGAATATGAACGAAGGTACAGAATGTTTATATATTAAGAATATAGTTTATGTTCCTTTCTTATTTATCGGGTGAAGTTAGATCTGTCATCTCAATAGAAATTCGGGCGGGATACATTTTATCTATTCGTTTTTTTTCGGCGCTTCCTTCTTCCAGCCGGTCGAATTCCATGCCAAAATCAGCTTGTGCAGATTCGTCTTTTGCCTGTTTGTATGCGGCCAATATTTGGTCCATGGCTTGCTGTTGTATTTTAGCCGGTGTTTTTTCTGATAGTTTAAGTGATACTATGGCATCTTGGGATGAGTCCGAAAGCTTCGGATTAGCACGGTTATTGGTGATAAATTTTTTAACAGTGGCTGTTAATTTATCAATAGGTATCGGTTCCTTATCAGCCAGAATCAGACCTTCCCAATTGACAAGGATTTCAAGTAGATTGCGATCCGCAATTTGTTCTGGCAGGTCGGGGACAGCATATTTTTCTTTGGTATTTTGTTGAGGGTCAGCAATTGAAATACGCACGGGATACATTTCTCGTATCTTGGTTTTAGCAGGACTATTTTCTACCAGCTTTTGGTAGTCGACTCCATATTCAGCTTGTGCTTTAGTGTTTCTGACTTCGAGATATGCATGCTGCACGTTATCCAATAGTTCAGTATAAAATTTGTACGGAGTTTCTTTTACTGTTTTGATCCGGATATACACATCTTGGGGTGAATCTGATAGTTCAGGGTTAGTTCCATTATTGGTGATAAATGCTTTTACTTTTGCTTTCGTCTTAGATAATGGTGTAGGTTCCTCATCCATCAAAATAAGACCTTGTCTGGTGATAAATATTTTAAGGAGGTTTCTATCTGCGACGTTTGCTATCGATTGTGATTTAGAATTATCTTTTGCTATTCGTTCGGCCGGAGGAGCAGGTTTCGGTGGTGGCGGGGGATTGTCAGATATCTTGTTTTGATATTCCTTAATCGTACGATAAAGCGACATCACCTTTTCGTATGAATCGTTCAGTTTTTCAACGTTTGCTTCCGTAGCTCGTATGCCATTATAATATTTAACCTGCTCTTTATACGATTCTATGATCTTATTTAAAGTCTTTTCCGGTTTATCAGTTTTATTTACCGGTGGCGGCGGTGGCGGCGGAGCTTCCGGCCGTAGTTTCTTCTGCATTTTTGAAACAAGGCTTCGTAGCTGTTGCTGTTCAGTGTCGGTTAGTGAATCAACCGCATCCATTCTTTCTGAAACGGCGTTAATTAATTCTGTAAGCGACATCTGCCGTACGGTTTGGGCGGTTGTTTTGTGGGTGCTAAAGGCAAAAATAAGCCCGGCTAATATAGGGATAAGCGCCAGTTTTTTGCCTGTTATGATCCATCGGGCTGATCGTTTTGTCATCATCATAATGCGTTTTTTGGTTAGGGAGAATGTGATGCTGCTGGCCAAGAATAAATTCTCGTTGGGTGATTTCATATTTAGCAGAAGCTCTTGGTAATTTTTAATGCTGTCATTTTCTTTAATTACGGACGCGTCTGCTAAATATTCGTGATTGGCTTGTATTGCTCGCTTGTAAAAGTAAAGCACCGGGTTGAACCAAAAGGCGATTTTTAAAAGCTCAATTAAAAGAATGTCGAGTGAGTGTTTTTGCCGGGAGTGGGTAAATTCGTGTGTCAGGATGGTTTGGCTAATATTGCCTGATCGATAAAGTCGCTGGTCGATGAAAATATAGTTGAAAAAACTGTGCGGCTTGCTGCCATCATCCGTAAGGACAAGGGTAGCTGATTTCCATGAGGTTTGTGCATTGACACTAATTTTAGAATAAAGTGTATATAGGTTTCGCAGTAATCGTACCAAAAAGATTAATACTCCAAATAAATAGATGACCCAAAACAAGTTGGGATAATCAGTAGTATTCTCAGGGGCTGCTTGGGTTGGTGCCGGAGCGGGGTCGAGCTTCACCGCCGGGACCTGATCAGAAACTGAAAAGTTTTTGTTGTCGAGCCTGTTATTTATCTCATTTATTTGATCAGAAAGTTTAACGGACCCGCCAATATTCAGGGTTAACAGCGGAATGGTAAACCCAAATACCAGACTAAAAATCAGAAAAAAACGGTTGAACCGGTGCATAGTTTCGCGCTCGAGAAAAGCGTGATATAGCAGCAAGAGCAGAAGCAGGCAAACAGTTGATTTAATTAAATAGGCAATCATTGTTTTTTCTTTTCTATTTCCTGTTCAATGATTTGCTTCAATTCCTCCAGTTCTGCAGATGATAGATTACCTTCTGAGGCAAAAAAAGAGGCGAACTGCGCAGTTGAACTATCAAAAAATCTATTGATCAACGATTTAAAACGACCTGAAAAATAGTCTGATTTTGAGACCAATGGATAATATTCGCGTGATCGTCCGCGCTGATTGTACTCCACAAACCCTTTGTCAATCATCCGTTTTAATAAAGTGGCAACAGTGGATGAAGCTGGCTTGGGTTCGGGATACCGTCTAAGTAGATCGTTTAGGAAGGCTGTTTCCAGGTTCCAGAGATGTTGCATTAGTTCTTCTTCTGCCTTTGATAAGCTCATTTTTCTACACTTGTAGTTTTATTTCTACAAATGTAGAATAAAAAAATTTCACATCCAAATAAATTTTGTTTTCTACATTTTGTGGTACACCATAAATATTTTTTAGAATTCAATTCTCAGTTTTCGTGCTTAATTTATTGATGCTTCTGATTTCACCCTTCGCGGTATTATTATTAAATTAGAGCACTTTTGAAATTGTTGGATGATTGACTTGCTGAGTTGCCCAAAATGGGAATGATTTCGATTCTTATTTGTTATAGAAATTTCATTAATGTTGTAAGGCAGTTTAGCAAATCAATTAGATACCAACTCAACTAATAAATACTTTATTATGGCGAAAGAATTTGATGTGTGTGTGATTGGCTCCGGCCCGGGTGGATATGTGGCTGCGATCCGTGCATCCCAACTTGGATTTAAAACGGCAATTGTAGAAAAGCGTCACCTTGGCGGTGTTTGCCTGAATATTGGCTGTATTCCCACCAAAGCGCTGTTGCGTTCAGCTGAGGTTTTTGAAAGCATTGAACATGCCGGTGACTATGGTATTAATGTTGACAGCTTTTCTGCCGACTTTGGAGGCATAATTGAGCGAAGCCGCGGCGTGGCCGACAAGATGAGCAAAGGCGTCCAGTTTTTGATGAAAGCCAACAAGGTTGAAGTGTTTGAAGGCAAAGGGGTCTTTGAGTCGAAAGAGCAGATTAAAGTCGAAGACGAGGACGGTAAAACCAAAGAGCAGATTAAGGCGAAAAATTTTATCATCGCTACCGGTGCCCGCCCGCGTGAGCTGCCGAACCTTGAAATAGATGGCAAAATGATTATCGATTCTGAACGCGCCATGAAGCTTGAAAATAAACCCGAAAAAATGGTGGTGATTGGCGCCGGCGCAATTGGCGTGGAGTTTGCCTATTTCTACCATACTATCGGCACGGATGTAACCATCGTGGAGCTTAAGGATTCACTGGTACCGGTTGAGGACAAAGACATTGGCAAAGAACTTGGCAAGATTTACAAAAAGAAAGGTATGACCATCAAAACCGGAAGCACGGTTGACAAGGTTGAAAAAGACGGTGATGGCGTCAAGGTTACCATTAAAACCGGTGATGACACAGAAACGGTTAAGGCGGATGTTGTTCTTTCGGCGGTCGGTGTTACCGGCAATGTAGAAGGTATCGGGCTGGACGAAATTGGCGTTGAATATGAAAAAGGCGCGATCAAAATAGACCGCGATACATTGCAAACCAGTGTCGAAAATATTTATGCCATTGGTGATGTGGCTGGTGGTCCGTGGCTGGCGCACAAAGCATCACACGAAGGTATCATTTGCGTGGAGAAACTGGCGGGCGAAGATCCGATTCCAATGAACTACAATAACATTCCCGGCTGTACGTACTGCGAGCCACAAATTGCATCGGTCGGTTATACCGAAGAGCAGGCCAGGGAAGAAGGTTATGATATTAAAGTTGGCAAGTTCCCATTCTCGGCCAGCGGCAAGGCAACCGGATTAGGCCATGAAGAGGGCTTCGTAAAAGTTATCTTCGACGAGAAATACGGGGAATGGCTTGGCTGTCATATGATTGGCGCACACGTAACCGAGTTGATTGCCGAAGCCGTTACTGCGCGTGATCTGGAGACAACGGGTCATGAAATCATCAGTGCCGTACATCCGCACCCAACTATGAGTGAAGCCGTAATGGAAGCCGTGGCTGAGGCCTATGGAGAAGGGGTGCATTTGGGCTCAAAGCCAAAGAAGAAGTAGTGATCTAATTTAAATGAGCTATCAGTTGTCAGTTTTCAGACGTTCTGTTTTAGCTGAAAGCTGGTTACTGAAGTCTGAAAGCTGATAGGATTATGAATACCGTCGAATTACATGATCTGGGGCACCAACCTTACCAGCCGGTATGGGATTTGCAGACAGCGATTCAGCAGCGGCTTGTTCGACAAAAAAAGGCCCGTCGCGAGCAGAAGCTTTACAAGCCCGGATCTGAAGATAACGATGTACTGCTTTTTGTAGAGCACCCGCACGTCTACACGCTGGGCAAAAGCGGTGATTCGGCTCACCTGTTGAAAGGCCTGGCTGAACTTTCTGATATCGAGGCCGAGTATGTGGAGATTGATCGTGGCGGTGACATAACCTACCACGGGCCGGGACAGATTGTTGGTTATCCCATCTTAGACCTCGACCGCTATTTTACCGATATCCACAAGTACTTACGCTTTCTGGAAGAAGTGATCATTTGCACCTGCGCCGAATATGATATCGAAGCCGGTCGTATCGAAGGCTTAACCGGCGTTTGGGTTGATGGCGAAAAAATTTGTGCCATGGGTATTCGCTGCTCAAGATGGGTAACAATGCACGGGTTTGCGTTTAATATAAACACGGACTTAAGTTATTTTGATCATATTGTACCGTGCGGTATTTCCGACAAAGCGGTAACCAGCCTCCAAGAAATATTGGGGCGGCCGGTAGATGAACAAAAGGTAAAAACCCATCTCGTAAGGCACTTTCAGGATGTTTTTGATGTTACTATAACAGAAGATGATGCACTGCCTGAACTGAACGATGAATTTTCGTATCTTGGAGAGCACAAAGAGCAAGCAGTGTCTACATAATAATTGACTGATATCTATGATTAAGGAATTGAACGTTGTTGAGCGGAATGAAACTCAGAAACGCCGCCCTGAATGGCTGCGTGTGAAGTTACCGTCCGGAGAGAAATTCAAGGAAGTTGCCGACACGATTCAGGATAACTCGCTGAATACGGTTTGCTCGGAAGCGCGATGCCCGAACATGGGTGAATGCTGGGGCAATGGCACCGCCACGTTCATGATTCTGGGTGATGTTTGCACGCGCTCCTGTTCGTTTTGCGCCATTAAAACGGGCCGTCCCGTACAGGGGCTCGACTGGGATGAACCCCGGCGCGTTGCCGATGCAGCTAAAAAAATGGGCTTGAAGCACGTTGTATTAACCTCGGTTAACCGTGATGAGCGCAAAGACGGCGGGGCCCCTATTTTTGCTGAATGCCATAAAGTGATTCGCGAAATGATTGACGGCGTAACCATCGAATCACTTATTCCCGATTTTCGCGGGGTTTGGGATGCTCTTCAAATAGTAATTGATACCCCGCCTGATGTACTCAGCCATAACCTGGAAACCGTGCCGCGGCTTTATCGTGAAGTGCGTCCGCAGGCGAAATACGAGCGCTCGCTTGAGTTGCTGCAACGAGTTAAGGTCCAGGGAATACGAAGCAAGACCGGTATTATGGTCGGACTTGGCGAAAAACCCGAAGAGGTCATGCAGCTTATGCAGGATTGTGTGGATCACAATGTTGATGTTCTTACAATCGGGCAATATATGCAACCAACCAAAATGCACCATCCGGTGGTTGATTGGGTTCACCCCGACCAATTTGCCGAGTATAAAAAGGTAGGCGAAGAGTTAGGACTTGAGCACGTAGAGAGCGGCCCGCTGGTGCGATCTTCCTATCATGCCGAACGGCACGTTTAGTTACTGTTTTAAAAGGTTTAATAACAAAATTCAATTATCATCTGTTATATTAGGGAGCCGTTATCTTAATAAAAGCCACATACAATGCTCGCAATTTTAGTTGTACTGTTAATAAGTTATTTGGTAGGATCGATACCTTCCTCCATTTGGGTAGGCAAAGTAGCACGTGGCGTGGATATCAGAAATTATGGCAGCGGTAATGCCGGAGCTACTAATACATTTCGGATTTTAGGTTGGAAACCCGGAGTCACCGTACTTCTTATTGATGGATTTAAGGGTTTTGTCTGTTCATACTGGGTAAGCCAGCTTGCATATCAGATTGGAAGCGGTCCGGTTGTAATCATTCCGAACTGGGAAATTGATTCTTTTCTTCGCATCACCTGTGGAATAATTGCCATTCTGGGACATATGTTCCCTATCCTTGCAAACTTTGACGGTGGCAAGGGCATGGCCACGGCAACAGGAATGCTTATTGCCATTGAACCTATTTCTATCGCTATTTCAACAGGCGTTTTTCTCATTGTAATGATTTCAACGCGCTATGTTTCCTTAGCTTCGTTGGTGGCCGCTTTTATTTATCCGTTATTACTGTTGTTGCTTCGATACGGATTTCATTTACAAATCGATGGAAGTATACTCATCTTTGGTGCAATTGCGGGAATTGGAATCATCTTTAAGCACCGTGGAAACATAAAGCGGCTGATGAACGGTACGGAAAACAAAGTTGGCTCATTTAAACCCGCAAAAGGATGGTTGAATAAAGAACAAAAACAATCAACAACGTGAAAAAAGTTACGATTATAGGCGCCGGAAGTTTTGGAACTGCTTTAGCCGTTGTGCTGGCGCGTGCCGGCAATGAGGTGCAACTGTGGGCACGTGAATTGGAAATTGCTTACGGCATCAACAATCGTCACGAGAATCCCGCCTATCTTTCTAATGTAACGCTACCCGATTCTATCGCTTGTTTTACTTCGCTCGAGGAGTGCCTCAGGGAACGTGATATGATCGTTTTTGCCACCCCATCGCATGCCCTCAGAGAAGTTGCGGAAAAAGTAAAGCCTCATATTTCAGGAAACGAAATTTTAGTGAACGTAGCGAAGGGGATTGAGAATGATACGTTTATGACCATGTCGCAGGTGCTGGCCGATGTTTTTGAAGATACTATTCTTGATGACCAAATTGGTGTGCTTTCCGGTCCCAGCCACGCTGAAGAAGTAGGAAAGTTTAAGCCGACAACGGTGGTGGCGACCTCCAACTCCAAACGTACGGCGCGGATCATCCAGGAAACGTTTATGACGCCGATGTTCAGGATTTATTTAAACTACGATATCGTGGGCGTGGAAATTGGCGGGGCGGTAAAAAATATCATGGCCATCGCCGCCGGTATTATCGATGGTGCCGAGCTGGGTGATAATGCCAAGGCGGCTGTGATCACCCGTGGCCTGCATGAGATGAAACGGTTGGGCATGCAGCTTGGGGCTTCGCAGGATACGTTTTCTGGTTTGGCGGGTATGGGAGATTTAGTAGTGACCTGCACCAGTGAACACAGCCGCAATCGATTTGTTGGATATCATATAGGGCAAGGGAAAAAGCTTGATGAAATTATAGAGAAAATGAACATGGTGGCCGAAGGGGTGAAGACGACCCGTGCCGTTCGAGAGTGGAGCCAAAAGCTCGAAGTGGAGATGCCCATCACCAACGCAGTGTATCAAATTCTTGTTGAGGGCGAAGAGCCGAAAGATATGCTCTACAATCTAATGACGCGTAATCCCAAAGAGGAAATCATTATATAGGTCATTTTATTTATAATCCTGATCGATTTTAAATAATTTGAAAACAAGGACGTTGAAATACAAAAAAGAGTAGGTTATGTATTCACAAAATACCGGCTTGGCCACGCTCTCAGACATGGATTACCTGGATGTCAAAAATTTGGCTCAGACGGGTGAAGGCATGTATCTCGAATTTAAGCGAACCATCCCCAGCGCCGAAAAGATAGCGCGTGAAATCGCCGCTTTTGCCAACACCAATGGAGGAACGCTACTTATCGGTGTTGATGATGACAAAACGTTGATCGGGGTTGACGGTTATCAGGAAGAAGAATTTCTGCTTAAAAAAGCCGCGCATGAACTGTGTGATCCCCGGCTTCCAATAACGGTGGAGATTGTTCATTTTGGCAAACGCGATTTGCTGGTGATAAAAATTCTGGAAGCATCAAAAAAACCGATATTTGTTCATACCGCCGATCGTGATGTTGTGTACATCCGGGAAGGAGATCAAAACAAAACGGCCAGTATCGAACGGATCCGTATTATAGAAAATGAAAATTCGGGTAAAGGCGTGACATTTCAGTATGGATCCGATGAGCAAAAACTCTTCCGGTATTTGAATGAATATAGCGAAATAAGCGTTGAAAAATTTTCACACTTGATTGACGTCAGTGAACGGACGGCAGGAAACATTCTGGTTAATTTGGTTAGCGCCGGAATATTAAACCTGTTTACGAAAGATAATATTGACTATTTTACCTTTTCGCGCCGATGTGAATCTTAAGTTTTTATGAAGTATTGTTATGGCAGCTAAAGAAGAAAATTTAGACGATGTAATTGCCGACCTGGTTGATACCGGCGACAGTGAAAATGGTGAATCACCCCCGGCCTTCGAAGGTATAGAAGCCAGTGAAACGACATTTGACGGGCCGCCCGTGCAACTTACCGAAAGAGCGGCTCAACAGGTCGAAAAAATTCTTAGCGAGCAGGAAACGGATGAGAAACTGTACCTGCGCGTAGCTGTCGAAGGTGGGGGATGTTCAGGACTAAGTTATAAGCTGGGGTTGGATCATAAAACGGATGACGACCGGGTTATTGAGAGCCGGGGACTGGAAATTATCGTTGATTCCAAGCATATGATGTATCTCGAAGGCATTTCAATCGATTATCCCGATGGGCTGGATGCACGTGGTTTTACGTTCGAAAATCCCAATGCCAGCGAAACCTGTGGTTGCGGTTCTTCCTTCGCTACGTAGTTAAATCTTCCTTTTTTTTCTCATCAATTTTGGCATCACTCCACCGGTTGGTGATGAGCCGCACCCCGCGCTTAAAGGTGAAATAGAACCACATCCATTCGACAAATACCCGGAAGCGATTCCGGAATCCAATTAAAAAGAGAATGTGAACGACGCCCCACAGCAGCCAGGCGAAAAATCCGCTGAATTTAAAGCCCTTGATATCTGCAACGGCTTTAGCCCGACCAATGGTTGCCATGGTTCCTTTATCGGTGTAGCGGAATGATTGGAAATCTGCTGAGCTTGACATGATTTTCCGGGCTACGTACGTTCCTTGCTGCATGGCTACCGGGGCAAGAGCCGGCAGCGGATTACCGTCTTGTTTAAGATGAGCTGCATCACCAATTATAAAAATATCTGGGTTATCTTGTAGCGTAAGATGATCGGTAACTTTAATCCGGCCGGTTTTATCCTGTTCTGTATTTAGTGATGCAAGCAGTGGTGAGGCGGCAACGCCGGCAGCCCAGATAATATTCGGCGTTTCGATTGTTCCTTCTTTAAATTTCACTTTTTTATTACCGATATCCGTAACTGGCGTATTCAGCAAGACACGTACGCCCATGTCTTCGAGCGCCTGCCGTGCTTTTTCAGACAGGGATTCGGGGTATCCATTGAGGATACGGGGACCTGCTTCAACCAGGAAAATACGCGTCTCATTTTTGCTGAAGGTGGAATAGTCGCGCATCATATTGCGCTTCGCTATTTCGGCGATGGCACCGGCCATTTCAACGCCGGTAGGCCCACCGCCAATGATGACATATGTGAGGTAGGGTTCCCGTAGTTTGGGATCATCCAGTTGTTCCGCTTCTTCAAGGGAAAGCAGAATGCGTTCACGGATCTGTAATGCGTCGGCAATTGATTTAAGACCGGGGGCGTTATCTTCCCAACCATCATTCCCAAAATAATTGTATTGGGCGCCGGGGGCTAAAATCAGTTTGTCAAATGCCATAGATCGTCCATCGGAGAGGCTCAACTGGTTGTTTTCTTTATTTACCGATGTAACTTCGCCAAGAACAACCTTTACGTTTGACGCATTGCCTAAAACTGCGCGGATGGGAATGGCGATATCACCGGGAGAAAGAGCGGCAGTGGCAACCTGGTAAAGCAGTGGTTGAAACAGATGGTGGTTTGTACGATCTACAATGGTTACCCGCACATCGGCATCTTTAAGTTTATTAGCTGCAGATATGCCGCCAAAGCCGCCGCCAACAATTATAATATGTGGTTTTTCATCAGACATTCTGAGCTTAATAAATTTGAGCTTTTATACCATATACCTGTCACTAATTCATTTTTGCTTTCGTCTCCTGCAAAATAGTATCAATTTCTTTTTTTGATACGTGATAGTGCTCGTTGCAAAAATGGCAGACGAGCTCTTGTCCTTCATCGCTGATCTCTTTTAAATCTTTATATCCCAGCATAGACAGGGCACTTATAAAGCGCTTGCGCGAACATCGGCAGAAGAAGTCGACCGGTTGACGATCTAATTCCTTTACCGCAATTGGGTCCATGGCTTTTGTCATAATATCGTCGATATAATCACCCTGTTGTAAGAGAGTGTCAACAGAGATGAAAGACGTTAATTTTTCTTGCAGTTGATCAATTTTGCCGTCAGGTGCATCGGGCAGTCGCTGGATGAGGAGTCCGCCGGCTTCAGTGATTTCACCATTGTCATCAATGCCAATATCAAGCAAGATAGCTGATGGCACTTGCTCGGACTGGACCATGTAATAAGCCAAATCATCCGTGATGTTGCCGCTTTTTAATTCGATGGTGCTGCGTTGGGGTTCCGCTTCATTATATAACGTTTTAGAGATAGTCAGGAGACCAACACCAAGGCCATCTCCTATACTCGACTGGCTGTAATCGAGGTCAACTCCCGGATTTTGAACATAGCCGCGTACTTCACCCACACGGTTTGCTTCAGCTACAGCCAATCCAACGGGGCCGCTACCTTCAGCACGGACCTGGACGCGCTCTTCTCCCTTAAGTTCGGATGCCAGAAGTATAGCTCCGGTTATCATGCGACCAAGCAATACTGTATTAAGCAGAGAAAGTTCATGCTTATTACGGGCTGCTTTAACAGCATCGGTGGTTTTCACAACCGAAATCTTGAAATTCTTATCCTCTGAAATTCCCTTGATGAGGCGGTCTTTAGTTTTAAAATCTTCTTTTGAAATCATGTTAATAAACGGTTCAAAAATCTTAAAGTATATTAGTGCAAGAATGCAACAAAAAAGGCAGCCTAATAGTTTAGGCTACCTTTAAATAATGAGGCAAATAATGTTATCGCTTTGCTTTATACATATCTCCAATATGTCCGGAAAACTGACTCTTGGAGCTGTAGATTTTCTGGATACTGCCTACTTTTTTTATGCGTTTTTCAGCCAGAATGTTTGAAGCGGCATACGTAGGCATGTCATTATCCTCGGAGTAATTGAGGATATCCAAAATGGTATCATAAATTCGGGATGCTTTATTATGAGCCCGCTCTTCGTTATATCCTTCCAGCTCACTCGCTACATTTATCAATCCGCCGGCGTTAATGACGTAATCAGGCGCATAAATGATATTTTTGTCAAGCAGCACATTGCCGTGTTTTTCTTCTTCATCCAGTACGTTGTTGGCAGCACCGGCAATGATGTCGCACTTAAACTGGGGGATCGTTTCATCATTCACTACACCACCCAGTGCGCAAGGACTGAAGATATCAACATCAAGTCCATAAATGTTATCCGGATCAACGACTTCGGCGCCGGTCATCTCTGCAACTTCATTTACTTTATCTTCATAGATATCGCAAATATATAAATCGGCGTTTTCATCAGCCAAAAACTTTGCCAGGTGTGAACTTACATGGCCGGCTCCCTGGATGGCAATACGTTTTCCTTCCAGCGAATCACTTCCGTAGGCTTTTTTTGCGGCTGCTTTCATACCTACATACACACCATAAGCTGTAACGGGCGAAGGGTCGCCGCTGCCGCCGGTCGCTTTGGGTGTTCCGGTTACATACTTGGTTTCCATACTCACCCACTCCATATCTTTCACATCAATACCAACATCTTCTGCGGTGATGTATCGTCCGCCAAGGCTGTCAACGTATCGCCCGAAAGCACGGAAAAGTTGTTCATTTTTGTCTGTTCGGGCATCGCCGATGATAACGGCTTTGCCACCGCCGAGATTCAGTCCAGAAATAGCTGCTTTATACGTCATACCCCGGGAAAGGCGCAAGACATCCCGTATGGCTTCCTGTTCATTGTTATAGTTCCACATGCGGGTGCCGCCCAGTGCAGGCCCGAGGGTGGTGTCATGAATTGCAATAATGGCTTTAAGGCCAATAGATGGCTCGGAACAGACAACGATCTGCTCGTGCTCGTACGATTGTAGCTGACTGAATAGTGGAAAATCCTCGTCGATACGGTTGGTATCTTTAGATTCTAACGTGGTAGACGATTGCATAATAAAATCGGTTAAAACATTAATACTGTTGTTCAAGCGTTACCAGGCAAAAGGCTACGGTGCGTATCGGATACGCAGATGAATGTGTGTTGTTGTGGCCTGAAAACGTAAAATGCGCGGTAAAAGTCTCTTTTATAGTGATTTCATTCAGACAATCACAGAATGCATAGCCTTGCAAAGTTACATAAAATCAACGGATTTTAGTAGTGCTGAAGGTGATTTAATTTTTGCACAAACTTCATGGTTATAAAAAATAAAAAGTAATCGTGATTTTTATGAATGATATTGTATTTTATTAGAAGGGATTTTAAAAATGCGTCTCTTTATTATGGGATGCATGCTTGGCTTCAGGGTTTGATCGCTCCGAGCCTTTTATGAAAAAAAAACAAAAAAACAACTTACTATGTCTTTTCAATGGGTTTATGCCAAGCCAGAGGAGAGAACTATATCTGCACTGCAGGAAGAACTGGGCATTTCGGAGACGATTGCCCGCCTGCTTGCACTCCGGAATATAGATACGTATGAGAAAGCCAAGTCATTTTTTCGTCCCGGATTAAAACAGTTGCATGACCCTTTTCTGATGAAGGATATGGAGAAGGCTACTGAACGGCTTGCCACTGCTATCCGGCAGCGCGAAAAGATTCTTATCTATGGTGATTACGACGTTGATGGCACCACTGCCACATCCATTCTTTATATTTTTCTTAAAGATTTTGGTGTTGATGTGGACTATTATATTCCGCATCGATTTAAGGAAGGATATGGCATCAACCCGGCAGGCATACAGTATGCCATCGATCATAATGTTGATTTAATTATTTCGGTTGATTGCGGAATCACTGCTATAAAAGAGGCGGAAGTGGCCCGCGAACATGGTATTGACTTAGTTATTTGCGATCATCATAACGTCAGTGATCAAATTCCCAGGGCTGTAGCTGTTTTAGACCCCAAGCGACCCGATTGTTCGTATCCATTCGACGGGTTGTCTGGTGCCGGTGTCGGGTTCAAACTGGTGCAGGGAACAACACAGTTACTCGGCCTTTCCAAAAATATTCCGCTTAAGTTGCTGGATTTGGTTGCGATCTCTACCGCTTCAGACATTGTGCCTATTATTGATGAAAACCGGATTTTAATGCGTGAAGGATTGAAGCGCATTAATAAAAATCCAAGGAAGGGAATAAAGGCACTTTTAGATCTCATTAAAATACCCCCGGGCTCTATTAATACTTCTTCCATTGTATTTTCCATTGGCCCGCGTATTAACGCTGCCGGTCGCATGGGAGATGCCAGTAAAGCGGTTAAGCTGCTCATTGCTGATACATCAGCAGAAGCAAAAGCGCGGGCACATGAACTGGAATCTATCAACATAAAGCGCCGGGACCGGGATTCGCAGACTATGGAAGAAGCGCTTGCGAAAGTGGATCAGGAGTATAATCTGGAGGCGATTTCGTCCATGGTGTTGCACGATGCTGAGTGGCATTTAGGCGTGATAGGAATTGTGGCTTCCCGTTTGGTTGATACGTATTCAAGGCCTACCATTATGCTAAGCACGGTAGATGGAATGCTGAAAGGATCAGCCCGCAGTATAAAAGGGTTTAACATTTATGATGCTATTAAAGAATGCGAAGATCTGCTGGAGCAGTTTGGCGGGCACGAGTTTGCAGCCGGCCTGACGATGAAGCAGGAAAACCTGAAAGAGTTCCGACTTCGGATTGACCAGATTGCGGCTCAGCGATTGACCGATAAGGATTTTGAGCCGGACCTCCCCATCGATTGCGAACTGGATTTAAGTAATATAGATATGCGATTTTGGAAATTGCTTAGTCAGTTTGAGCCGTTTGGTCCGGGAAACCTGCGCCCGGTTTTTGTCAGCAAAAACGTGCGTATTGTTGGCGTGCCAACCATTGTAGGAAAGGGACATTTAAAGATGAAAGTTGCCCAGAACGGATCAGGGGTTTTTGATACAATTGGATTCAACATGCACCAGTATATGCCCATCATTCGAAATGCACAAAATGGTGACATTGAAATTGCCTACAGCTTGGAGGAAAACCACTGGAATGGGAACCGGAAGCTGCAGCTTAAGCTGCGTGATATTCATATCAAAAATTGACTCTAATATTCTTGGCATAAAGAATAAAAGCTCTTATATTTGCCAACTCCTATCCGAATTCAGGGACTGTAGCTCAGTCGGTAGAGCACGCGACTGAAAATCGCGGTGTCGGCGGTTCGATTCCGCCCGGTCCCACTTTCCCCTCTTTTTTTAAATTGTTGATACCCTACCTGTTCTATTTTCCCGCAAACCATCTAAAAAGAATTACAAATATTAGATTTTATTAATTAATTAGAAAATGTTAATATATAGCCAATGGTAATTTACTTCCATATTTAACTCATTTTGATTAGAAACTTGTATGAATTTTTCTATAAAAAAAGTATTAATCGTTGAAGACGACAGCCTGTTGTCGATGGTAGCCGAACGATTGGTGCAAAAAATGGGCCACGACGTAGTTGCAAAAGTCGACAATGGCCGGGATGCAATTGCTGAGGTTGAGGAAAAGAATCCCGATGTTATATTAATGGATATCCGTTTAAATGGGGAGCTGGATGGAATTGACACAGTGAAAGAGATAAAGAAAAAATCATCCGTTCCTGTTATTTACTTATCGGGCAGTTCCCATTCTCCAAGTAATGTGCGTGCAGAAGAGGTAGGGTATGCAGCTTTCTTACAGAAACCACTGCAAGTCGATGAATTGAAAAAAGCGTTTCAAAAAATATTTAAAACTGAAAGGGTAGTCCGTCCTCAAAACAAGAAAAAGATCGGCTAAAACTGGATCTTACCCTTTCTGAACGAGGCTGTAATTAGCGAAACTCTCTTTCTTGTCTTGCCCATCTTGTTCGGTAAATCTAAAATCTTTTTTGAAAATGATGGCAAGCGATTGTTAAAACCTGGTATTAAAAATTTTAGTTTTTATGATGGTATAGCTAAGTTGGTGCAAATAGGATTCGTATTTAAAAAAGCGTTGATATGGGGGGTTCGGGGAAGAAAATTTTGATTGTGGAGGATAATGCCGTACAGGCAATGATGATGGAAAAGTTTTTTGAGGAGCTTAATCATACGGTATTGGCTATCGTGGACCGGGGTGAAAAGGCTGTTCGAAAAGCAGATACGCTACAGCCTGATCTTATTATTATGGATATATTTTTAAACGGTGATATGACCGGTATTCAGGCGATGGAGAAGATTCGGGAAACCTCAAATGTTTCGGTTATCTATATATCGGGCAATTCTGATCCCTACTATCGCAGTATGGCTGAGAATACGAACTTTGCCGACTTTTTTTATAAACCTGTAGATCACGGAGCGTTGCGGAAGGCTGTTCAGCAGGTGTTCAAAAATGAGGGCAATTCAAAGGAGTTGCGACAATCGGATTCAAAAAAATGGTCGTGGCCTTTTAGCCTATTTTTGTAGATCAACCAAGATTTTACCGACCTGTCCGCCTGCTAAAATTTTGTCAATTTCTTTATGCAATTCCTCCAGTGAGCATTCGGTGCATATTTCTTCTAAGTTGGCAGGCTTCCAGTCTGTTGCCAGCAAATTCCAAATGGTTTTACGCATCGGCATAAGGCAAATGCCCGAGTCGATTCCCATCAGGCTTACGCCACGCAGAATAAAGGGGTAAATGCTGGTGTTGAGCTCACCGCCAAGGATATTCCCACAACACGCTATAGTGCCATTATGATTGGTTTGGCGAATGGCCACATCAAGCATGGAGCCTCCCACGGTATCGAGTGCACCCGCCCACCTGCCTTCGAGCAACGGCTTACCCGACGTGTCGCTGACCTGTTCTCTTTTAATAACTTCTGTTGCTCCCAGCGACATTAAGAAATCTTTTTGATCCATTTTCCCTGTTGCGGCAACAACGTTGTAGTTATTCAGGCTTAGCAGAGCTACGGCTAAGCTTCCCACACCGCCGGTAGCGCCGGTTACTAACATGGGTCCGTCTTTGGGCTGGGTACCGTTTTCTTTGATGTGGTGTACGCCGTATGCCGCGGTAAATCCGGCGGTGCCCAGTATCATGCTTTCTCGAAGTGTTAATCCGTCGGGCAGTGGCACAATCCAGTCACCCGGAACCCGTATATATTGCCCGAAGCCGCCGGGTGTGTTTTGGCCGAGATCAAAACTGGTGACAATAACCTTGTCGCCGGCAGTAAAGCGCGGATCGTCACTTTTTGCAATTACTCCTGCGGCATCCACACCAGGTGTGTGAGGGAACTGTTGGGTAACGCCTTTGTTACCAGAAGCGGAAAGCGCATCTTTATAGTTGAGTGCAGAATAGTGAACTTCAATTAAAACGTCGTGATCGGGCAGATCGTCAACCGAGCGTTGCTTAACCGATCGTTTGTAGTTTCCGTCCGATGTTTCTTCAACAACAAGTGCTTTAAATGATTCAACCATAACTTATATTCAAAAAGAAAAAATGTGTGTCTTTTAACATAATAAAAGCCGCCAAATTGAAGAAACAAATTTTGGAAACAGGTTGGTTCCATCTTTTAATTTTGTGATTTTTAGCAGATGTAAAGCCAAATATTTTAAAAAGGATGATGCTTTATTGGTTCGACTTATTCGGGGTTATCGTATTTGCCATCACGGGATCGCTGGCTGCCGGCAAAAACCGGCTGGATCTGTTTGGCGGATTGGTGCTGGCGCTGGTGACGGCTCTTGGCGGCGGAACGTTGCGCGATTTAATATTAGGCAAACATCCTATCTTCTGGATTTCTGATTTAACCTATATCTATTTTGTGGCCGCAACAGCGTTGATTGTTTTTGTGATAGCTCGCTATAAAAAGCTTCCCGAACGCACGCTGCTTATTGCAGATGCCTTTGGGTTAGCTATTTTTAGTGTATTGGGTGCGCAAGTGGCTATACAGGAAGGGGTTCCGGGTTTGGTTGCGGTGATAATGGGAATGCTTACAGGCGTCGCGGGCGGAATAATAAGGGATATTCTCAGTAATCAAATTCCGCTTATCTTACGGCAAGAGATTTATGCTACAGCGGCATTAACAGGAGCCACAGTGTACGTGTTTTTGCATCAAATCTCGGATATTAGTCAACTGAACCTGGCACTGGCGGCAGCCGTTACGCTTGTTTTGCGACTGGCAGCAATCAAGTGGAAGTTTTCACTGCCCACGTTTTTAACTAACCAAGATAAATACTAACATGTAAAGTCTGACGAATTTTAATTTAAAAGGGGATGGAAAACGAAATAACGCAACAAAAACTTGCTGTTCTTATTGATGCAGATAATGCACAAGCGGCAATTATTGAGGAACTTTTAGCTGAAATTGCAAAGTATGGCACGGCCAACGTAAAACGCATTTATGGCGACTGGACTAATCCCTACCTTAAAAGCTGGAAGGAACTTTTGCTCAAATATTCCATTCAGCCTATCCAGCAGTTTGGTTATACGCAAGGTAAAAATGCGACCGACAGTGCGCTCATTATTGATGCGATGGACTTGCTTTACACGGGTGAGTTCGATGGATTTTGCCTGGTAACGAGCGACAGTGATTTTACCAAGCTCGCGGCCCGGATCCGTGAATCGGGTTTGGTAGTCTATGGTTTTGGCGAGCGCAAAACACCGGAGGCATTTGTGGCAGCCTGCGACAAGTTTGTGTTTACCGAAGTGCTGCGTGATGAAGAAGAACAGCACAGCATCCGTAAAAAATCGACCCGCCAGCTGAAGCAGGATACCAACCTGGTAAATTTATTGCGTAACGCGGTAGAAGCTTCGTCGGATGAAAGTAACTGGGCTCATCTTGCTCCGGTTGGAAGCTATATTGCAAAAAAATCGTCGGAATTTGATCCTCGTAATTACGGCTATGAAAAGCTGGGTGAACTGGTTGAAGCTACCCAGTTGTTTGAGATGGAACGCCGCTCGGTTAACGGTGGGCACTCTAAAGTGATTTACATTAAAGACAAGCGAAAATAAGACTAATAAAAATTCAAGATCGATGAAAAAATTACTATTTCTAATTTCAGCAGTATTGTTGATGGCTGCGTGCCAAACGGAATCATCACAGGATGAAGTGGCAAAAAATATCACCAAAGAGAGTCTGATGGGACCGATAGAAAAAATGTCGTCCAATGAGTTTGAAGGACGCGGTACCGGCAGTCCGGGACAGGAGATGACGGTTGACTACCTGGTAGCCCAAATGAAAGGGTATGGACTTCAGGGAGGCATGGATGACGGCAGCTATGTGCAGGA